>NZ_JBDJLK010000037.1:0-54959 GCF_039673335.1 Pseudomonas sp. TWI929 | reverse complement strand
TCCCACAGGTACACCACCGCCCTCAAGGCCTGCGTTGTACCTGTGGGAGCTGGCTTGCCGACGATAGGGCCGGAACGGGCAACACAAGGCAAATTTTTTTGACCCGCAAGTCCGGTTCCACCGCCCGGCAGCCGTGGCGTAGAGCGGGTGCCGAAACCCTTCGAATTAGGCTAGAATGCACGGCCTCTAAGCACACCCCTTCCTGAGGCTGTCCCGACGATGTTGATCCTGCGCGGCGCTCCTGCCCTTTCTGCCTTTCGCCACGGTAAATTACTCGAGCAACTGAGCCAGAAAGTCCCCGCTGTTACTGGTTTGTATGCCGAATTCGCCCACTTCGCCGATGTTGACGGCGAGCTGACCGCCGACCAGCAGCAGGTGCTGGGCCGTCTGCTCAAATACGGCCCAAGCGTGCCGGTACAGGAGCCGACCGGCCGCCTGTTCCTGGTCGTGCCGCGGCTGGGCACCATTTCGCCATGGGCCAGCAAGGCCAGCGACATCGCCCACAACTGCGGCCTGCAGTCGATCCAGCGCCTGGAGCGCGGCATCGCCTACTACGTTGCCGGCACCCTGAGCGACGCTGACGCCGAGCTGATCGCCGCCGAACTGCACGACCGCATGACCCAGCGCGTGCTCGGCCAGCTGGAACAGGCAGCCGACCTGTTCAGCCATGCCCAGCCCAAGCCGATGACCTCGGTAGACATCCTGGCCGGCGGCCGTGACGCCCTGGCCAAGGCCAACATCGACCTGGGCCTGGCCCTGGCCGAAGACGAGATCGACTACCTGGTCAACGCTTTCCAGGGCCTCAAGCGCAACCCGAACGACATCGAACTGATGATGTTCGCCCAGGCCAACTCCGAGCACTGCCGCCACAAGATCTTCAACGCCAGTTGGGACATCGACGGCCAGGCTCAGGAAAAGAGCCTGTTCGGCATGATCAAGAACACCTACCAGATGCACAACGAAGGTGTGCTGTCTGCGTACAAGGACAACGCCTCGGTAATCGTCGGCAACGTTGCCGGCCGTTTCTTCCCGAACCCTGAAACCCGCCAGTACGGCGCGGTGCAGGAGCCGGTGCACATCCTGATGAAGGTGGAAACGCACAACCACCCGACCGCCATCGCCCCGTTCTCCGGCGCCTCCACCGGCTCCGGCGGCGAAATCCGCGACGAAGGTGCTACCGGCCGTGGCGCCAAGCCCAAGGCTGGCCTGACCGGCTTCACCGTGTCCAACCTGCGTATCCCTGGCTTCGAACAGCCATGGGAGCAGGCCTACGGCAAGCCAGAGCGCATCGTCGACGCCCTCGACATCATGATCGAAGGCCCGCTGGGCGGCGCCGCGTTCAACAACGAATTCGGTCGCCCGGCCCTGACCGGTTACTTCCGTACCTTCGAGCAGGCCATCAACACCCCGCATGGCGAAGAAGTACGCGGCTACCACAAGCCGATCATGCTTGCCGGCGGCATGGGCAACATCCGTGAAGACCACGTGCAGAAGGGCGAAATCACCGTCGGCGCCAAGCTGATCGTGCTCGGCGGCCCGGCCATGCTGATCGGCCTGGGTGGCGGCGCCGCTTCGTCGGTAGCCACCGGTGCCAGCTCCGCAGACCTGGACTTCGCTTCGGTACAGCGCGAAAACCCGGAAATGGAGCGCCGTTGCCAGGAGGTCATCGACCGTTGCTGGCAGCTGGGCGACGCCAACCCGATCGCCTTCATCCACGACGTCGGCGCCGGTGGTATCTCCAACGCCTTCCCTGAACTGGTCAACGACGGTGGCCGTGGTGGCCGCTTCGAGCTGCGCAACGTGCCCAACGACGAGCCGGGCATGGCCCCGCACGAAATCTGGAGCAACGAATCGCAGGAACGTTACGTGCTGGCCGTCAGCGCCGTCGACTTCGAGCGCTTCCAGGCCATCTGCGAGCGCGAGCGCTGCCCGTTCGCCGTGGTGGGTGAGGCAACCGAAGAGAAACACCTGACCGTAAGCGACAGCCACTTCGACAACACCCCGGTGGACATGCCACTGGACGTGCTGCTGGGCAAACCGCCACGCATGCACCGTTCGGTGACCCGCGAAGCCGAGCTGGGCGATGACTTCGACCCGAGCCAGCTGGACCTGGACAACGCCGTGCAGCGCGTGCTGAACCACCCGGCGGTGGCCAGCAAGAGCTTCCTGATCACCATCGGCGACCGCACCATCACCGGCCTGGTTGCCCGCGACCAGATGGTCGGCCCGTGGCAGGTCCCGGTAGCCGACTGCGCCGTTACCGCCACCAGCTTCGACGTCTACACCGGTGAAGCCATGGCCATGGGCGAGCGTACCCCGCTGGCACTGCTGGATGCCCCGGCGTCCGGCCGTATGGCCATCGGCGAAACCCTGACCAACCTGGCGGCTGCGCGCATCGAGAAACTGTCCGACATCAAACTGTCGGCCAACTGGATGTCCGCTGCCGGCCACCCGGGTGAAGACGCGCGCCTGTACGACACCGTCAAGGCTGTCGGCATGGAGCTGTGCCCGGAGCTGGGTATTACCATTCCGGTCGGCAAAGACTCGATGTCGATGAAGACCAAGTGGAGCGACGAGGGCGTCGAGAAGAGCGTTACCTCGCCAATGTCGCTGATCATCACCGGCTTTGCCCCGGTCACCGACATTCGCCAGACCCTCACCCCGCAACTGCGCATGGACAAGGGCGAGACCGACCTGATCCTGATCGACCTGGGCCGCGGCAAGAACCGCATGGGCGCCTCGATCCTGGCGCAGACCTACGGCAAGATCGCTGCCCAGGCACCGGACGTCGACGATGCTGAAGACCTCAAGGCCTTCTTCGCCGTGATCCAGGGCCTGAACGCCGACGGCCACCTGCTGGCCTACCACGACCGCTCCGACGGCGGCCTGGTCACCACCGTGCTGGAAATGGCCTTCGCCGGCCACTGCGGCCTCGACCTGCACCTCGACCCGCTGACCGACAGCAAGGGCGACGTGCCGGCCATCCTGTTCAACGAAGAGCTGGGTGCCGTCATCCAGGTTCGCCAGGATGCCACCCCGGACGTGCTGGCACAGTTCAGCGCTGCTGGCCTGGGTGAAGGTTGCGTCGCGGTGATCGGCAAACCGGTCAACAACGGTGAAGTGTCCATCAGCCTGAACGGCGAAGTGCTGTTCGACGACGACCGCCGCATGCTGCAGCGCCAGTGGGCCGAGACCAGCTACCAGATCCAGCGCCTGCGCGACAACGCCGACTGCGCCGATCAGGAATTCGACCTGCTGCTCGAGGAAGACAACCCGGGCCTGTCGGTGAAACTGGGCTTCGACGTCAACGACGACATCGCCGCGCCTTACATCAAGAAGGGCGTGCGCCCGCAAGTGGCCATCCTGCGCGAGCAGGGCGTCAACGGCCAGGTCGAGATGGCTGCCGCCTTCGACCGCGCCGGCTTCGCCGCCATCGACGTGCACATGAGCGACATCCTCGCTGGCCGTGTCGACTTCGAAGCCTTCAAGGGCCTGGTCGCCTGCGGTGGTTTCTCCTACGGTGACGTGCTGGGTGCTGGTGAAGGCTGGGCCAAGTCGGCACTGTTCAACAGCCGCGCCCGCGATGCCTTCCAGGCCTTCTTCGAGCGTACCGACAGCTTCGCCCTGGGCGTGTGCAACGGTTGCCAGATGATGTCCAACCTGCACGAGCTGATCCCGGGCACCGAGCACTGGCCGCACTTTGTGCGTAACCGCTCGGAGCAGTTCGAGGCGCGCGTGGCCATGGTCGAAGTGCAGAAGTCCAACTCGATCTTCCTGCAGGGTATGGCCGGTTCGCGTATGCCAATCGCCATTGCCCACGGTGAAGGCCATGCCGAGTTCGCCAGCGAAGAAGCACTGTTGGCGGCCGACCTGTCCGGTTGCGTGGCCCTGCGCTACGTCGACAACCACGGCAAGGTCACCGAAGCCTACCCGGCCAACCCGAACGGCTCGCCGCGTGGTATCACCGGCCTGACCAGCCGCGACGGCCGCGTGACCATCATGATGCCGCACCCGGAGCGTATGTTCCGCGCCGTGCAGAACTCGTGGCGCCCGGATGAGTGGCAGGAAGATGCCGCGCTGATGCGTATGTTCCGCAACGCACGGGTGTGGGTGAACTAAGGCGTGTACAAGCTCGCCTTCTTCGCCCCCGCCAGCCACGTTGAAGTGGTCAAGGCCGCTGTGTTCGCCGCAGGTGGCGGGCGTATCGGTGACTATGACCACTGCGCCTGGCAAACCCTGGGCCAGGGCCAGTTCCGCCCGTTGGACGGCAGCCAGCCGTTCCTCGGGCAAGCGGGCCAGGTCGAGGTAGTGGAGGAGTGGAAGGTGGAGCTGGTGGTGGCTGACGAGCTGATTGTTCAGGTCGTCGCTGCGCTCAAGCATAGCCACCCGTACGAGACGCCAGCCTACGAGGTCTGGCGGCTCGCCGAGTTCTAGACCGCATCAAGGCCATTCGCGGCGGTTCGACGCCTCGATGAACCCGCTCCCACAGGTATTTCACAGGTCCTGAACCTTGTGATATCCCTGTGGGAGCGGGTTTACCCGCGAAGGGGCCCTACATCCAGCCACAATCTCCTTGCCTGGCTCAGACCGCTTGAGCAACCCACAAGCCAGCAACCCCACCTCGAACAGCACCCACATCGGCACCGCCAGCATCGTCTGTGAAAACACATCCGGCGGCGTCAATATCATCCCCACCACAAAGCACCCGACGATCACGTAGGGCCTGCTGCGCCGCAACGTGGCCACATCGGCCAACCCCACCCAAACCACGATGAACGTCGCCACCGGGATCTCGAACGCCAGCCCGAACGCCAAAAACAGCGCCAGGATGAAGTCCAGGTACTGGCTGATGTCGGTCATCATCGCCACGCCCTCCGGCGTCACACTGGCAAAAAAGCCGAACATCATCGGGAACACCAGGAAGAACGCGAAGGCCATGCCGGCATAGAACAGCACAATGCTCGACACCAGCAGCGGCAGGGCAATGCGCCGCTCACGGCGGTACAGCCCCGGCGCCAGAAAGCCCCACGCCTGGTGCAGCAACAGCGGCATGGCGACGAACAGCGCGCACATCGCGGTCAGCTTGAACGGCGTCAGGAACGGCGAAGTGACGCTGGTGGCGATCATGCTCGCGCCTTCCGGCAGAAAGCGCCGAAGTGGTTCGGAAACAAGCGTGTACAGCGTCTGGGCGAAAGGGAACAGGCCGGCGAATACCACTGCCACCAGCGCCAGGCAACGCACCAGGCGCTTGCGCAGGTCACGCAGGTGTTCGATCAGCGGCATGCGCGCAGCCGGGTCCATGGCAATACTCATGAGGCGTTTTCCTTGGGCAGCGCGACCGTGGCCGCATCATTGGCCGGCTCCGCATTCAGGCTGATGCCCTGGCGGATCTCCTGTTCCAGGCGCTGCAACGGCGCGCTGTCGAGGTTAGGCGACTCGATCTCGCGCTCCACCTGCGTGCGCAGGGTGTGCATGGCCCGGCGTGCCTGGCCCAGGCCGCGCCCGAGGGTGCGTGCCGCAAGCGGCAGGCGCTCTGGCCCCAGCACCAGCAACGCGACGATGCCGACCAGCAGCAACTCGCTGAAGCCTACCTCGAACATCAGGCCTGACGGTCCGCTTGTGGCTGTTGCGTAGCCTGGCCGGTCAGCGGTGCCTGTTGCTGCACCTGCGCCTGGCTGGGGGCGTTGGCGTCATTGTCGCCACCCATGGATTTGCGAAAGCCCTGGATTGCCTCGCCCACATCGCTACCCAGGCCCTTGAGGCGTTTGGTACCAAACAGCAGGAACACGATCATCAGTACGATCACCAGTTGCCAGATTCCAATGCCACCCATTGCGACCACTCCTGTAAGGTCATGAAAAGGAAGGGCAATCCTGCCTCGCCCAGATGACGTACACATGACGAACGGGCATTGCCATCTACCTGCAACACGCCGCGTGTTGACTGGCGTTTTTATTCCGCGAGCGAGGCACGGATGGCTGGCAGGCAACAGCAAGGCGCGGCCCTGCTGATGGTGATGGTGGTACTGGCGATGCTGGCGGCAGGCATGGCCTGGCTGGTGGAAGATGGCCGGCGCCAGGTTGATGAGGTGCGTCTGTTGCAGCAGCGGGTGCAGGCGCGGGCGATGGAACAGGCCGGCCTGGCCTATGCCGAGCAAGCCCTGCGTGACCCTGCCTGGCGGCTTAGCCCGCTGTTCTGGCAAGCCTTGCGCGGGCAGCCATTGAACTACGACTTTGGCGCCGGCCAGGCGCAGTTGCGGGTACGCGACCAGCACACCTGCTTTAACGTCAATGCGCTGCTTGGTGCCGATGGCGAACGCGCCGAGCACCAGTTGCGCTACCTGTTGGGCGACGACATGGCTGCCGAACGCCTGGTCGATACCCTGGCCGACTGGCTCGACGCCGACAGCGATGCCCGCTTGCAGGGCGCCGAGAGCGCCCAGTACCTGCGCCAGCAACCACCACGCCTGGCGGCCAACCAGCCGATGCTCGACACCAGCGAGCTGAACCTGCTGCTGGAGCAGGATGCTGGCCGCCAGGCACGTTACCCGATGCTGTGCGCATTGCCACAGACCACTGGCTGGCGGCTGAACGCCAATGCCCTGGGGCTGGAGCATCTGCCGCTGCTGGAGGCGCTGTACGAAGGGCGTTACCCGCGTTCGTTGCTCAGCCGCATCATCAGTGGCCGGCCTGCGTCGGGGTACGTGGATGCGGCCTCACTGCGGCAGGCGCTGGGGGCGGTGGATGACGAGACCTTCGAGCGATTGAGTGAAGGTTTGCTGCTCAACAGCGGGCATTTTCTGTTGCAGCTGTCGTTTGCGCAGGAGGGGCGGGTGATACGCAGCGAGTATCAGTTGGAGGCACTGGGGGTGGTGCAATGGCATGCCCGGGTGCCGGCTCAGCAAGTGCGGGTCAGGAGCCGGGAGCCGGTGGCCTGGTAAAGTTCACTGGCCTCTTCGCGGGTGAACCCGCTCCCACAGGGATCGCACCATTTCAGAAGTTTGTGCAGTACCTGTGGGAGCGGGTTTACCCGCGAAGAGGCCAGTACATCCGACACAAGGTTTGAGACAGCCGGGGCTGCTTTGCAGCCCAATCGCGACACAAGGCCGCTCCCACAGAGGCCGCGCTACCTGCAGGTATTGCGCTGTCTCTGTGGGAGCGGCCTTGCGTCGCGATGGGCCGCAAAGCGGCCCCCGTGCGCCGGTCTATCAGGCGGTCCCGATCTCCCCACCATCATCGCGCTGAATCACCACCGTCGAAGCTCGCGGCCGTACCGTGGCCCCCGCCGGGGTAGCATCGGTAGCCTTGTCGGTATACGGCCAGTTCCCCGGGTGCTGGATGTTGACGAACAGCGTCTTGTTATCCGGGGTAAAGGCAATCCCGGTCACTTCGCACTCATTCGGGCCAACGAAGAAGCGTCGCAGGTCTACCTGGTTCTGTGCATTCACGGGCACTTGCTTGCCGCTGGCATCCACCAGGTCGGTAGGGATTACCGCCAGCAACTGGTCGTTGGTGTAGTCGGTCAAGGTGGTCTCGCCGTTGTCGGTCTCGAACCACAGCACGCCACGGCTATCGAAGCTCATGCCGTCAGGGCTGGCGAACTGGTTCAGTTCGGTCAGACCGGAGCGGTTGATATCGGCAGTGCCGGCAGCGTTGGCGCCAAACACGAAGATGTCCCAGGTGAAGCTCAGCTGGTCGTCGCTGTCGTGCCAGCGAATGATGTGGCCATGGCGGTTCGGGCCGCGCGGGTTGGCGGCATCGACCTTTTCCGGGGTACGCGCACTGTTGTTGGTCAGGGTCAGGTACACGTCACCGTTCAGCGGGTTGACCGTGGTCCATTCCGGGCGGTCCATCGGCGTGGCGCCCACGGCATCGCCAGCACCGCGGGTGTTGAGGATGATGCCCGGCAGGTCGCCGTACAGCGCACCCAGGGTGCTGCCACCCGTGGTGGCGGTGGCCACGTCCAGCAGCAGCCATACGCCAGTGCCGTCGGCATTGAAGCGAGCCACGTAGAGCTTGCCTTGGTCCAGGTACTTGGAGCCGGTGGCCAGGCGGTCGGCCGGGGTGGCGTCGGCAGCGTCCCACACGGCGGTGGACACCCACTTGTACAGGTACTCGTTGTTCGAGTCGTCACCCATGTACCACACCAGCGGCTTGCCTGGCACTGGCAGGCCAGGGGCGCAGCCTTCGTGGCGGAAGCGGCCCAGTGCGGTGCGCTTGGTGGCCAGGGTGCTGCTGTTGTACGGGTCAATCTCGACGATGTAGCCGTAGGTGCTGGCTTCGTTGCGGTAGTCGTCGGTGGCACTGGCGCCTTTGACGGTGACGTCGAAACGGGCGAATTCATCGGCCACTTCGGTGCTGTCACCTGCAGCGCTTTCCCACTTGTACTGGCCGCTGGAGGTGCCCACGCCAATGCGGCGCTGGTCTTCGGGGCGGGTGCCCTTGTTGACGAAGATGCCTGGCCAGTTCTCTTCGCAGGTCAGGTAAGTGCCCCACGGGGTGTAGCCGTTGCCGCAGTTGTTGTTGGTGCCACGGCAATGGGTGCCGTCGCTGGAGTACTTGGTCTTGACGTGGTCGGTGCCACGCAGTGGGCCAGTGATTTCCATGCGCGAGGCGGTGGTGAAGCGGCGGTTCAGCGGGTCGTTGTCGACTACCTGCCAGCGGCCGTTGATTTTTTGCAAGCGCACCACGCCGGCACCGTGGGCGTTGATTTCCTTGCGTACTTCTTCGACCGGGCGCTTGCCGTTGACGTCAGTGGTCGGGCCGGCCGGGTGCAGGGCGGCGGTGTCGATGTATTCGAAGTTGATCGCCAGCAGGCCGTCTTCCGAGCTGCCGTTGATGGGGAAGAAGTGCATGCCGTCATGGTGCATGCCCATGGCGTTGGCCTGGTCGGTCGAGGTGTTGCTGCCGTCGGATTTCCACGGGTTACCGTTGCTGTTCAGCGGCGTACCCCAAGGCGCCAGCACATAGGCGCTGTAGCCGGCGGCCACCACGCAGGCGTCGGTGCGCGAGCCCGGGATGGACTGGAAGCCCAGCGCCAGTTTCGGCACTTCCGGCTCGGTAACTGGCGGCTCGGTCACCGGCGGCTGGGTGACCGGATCATCGTGATCGGAACCACCACCGTCGAAGCAGCCTGTCAGGCCGGTACCGGCAATCATGGCGATGGCGGCGCCCAGGCTGCCGCGCATCACGCTGCGGCGGCTCAGGTAGGCGTCCATGACATTGGCCATCGGCAAGTTGCCGCTTTGGTTCCGGTCCAGGTTGTCGCCGGTATCTCGACTCATCAGGGTGTCCTTATGTTGGCTGAGTTAGAGGAAACCGCGACTTTAAGGCGCAAGTATGATGATTCATTGGCAGAAATGTTAACGAGGTTTTAAAACTGCCGGTTCTTAGAGTTGTGCTCTACAGATCAATTTGGAATTTCTGTCGGATTTTTGCCATCAAACTGTAATGCCAACGCCGCAACATCCGGGGCCCTGAATGAGCATGGATAAGGACGGCGGGTTCGATGGCAAGCAGTGTGCACAGGCGCGAAGTGATCGGCTGGATGGGTGTCGGGGCCCTGGCACCGCTGCTCGGTGCCTGCTCCGCCTTCCCTGGGCAGCAGGGCGGCAATGCCAGCCTCGACCTGCTCTACGTGGCCGATACCCTCGATGCCCGCCAGCCCGGCCTGGCTGTGGTGCCAGCGACTCGCCTGGGGCCGGTCAGCCACCTGGGCCGCGCACCGTGGATGACTGGCGCCAGCGCCAGTGTTGCCTACCCGCAATTGGCACCATTGCTCGATGCCAGCCAGGCTGCATCAGCCCAACTGGGTGGTTATGCGGTGCTGGCGGCGTTGCTTGAGCAATTGCGCGGCGAAGCCGGGGCGGGTAACAGCCTGACCCTGGAAAACGGCCAAGGCTGGAACGGCAGTGGCCTGGCCTACCTGACCCAAGGCGAAAGCGGCGTGCAAGGCAGCCAGCTACTGGGTAGCGAAGCAAGGGTCAGCAGCGACGAGCGCGTACTGTGGCCAAAACGCAGTCTGGCGCTTTATCGCCAGGCTCCCTCTATTACCCTGGGCGCCGGGCTGGCGGACGAACAACGTCAGGCGTTGGGCCTGGAAGCCTTGCACATCTTCGAACGTGGCGGCGCACGTATTGCCGTGGTCGGCGTAACCGACCCCTACGCCCAGGACCAGAAAGCCTCCCTCAAACAGTGGTACCAGTCGCTGCAACCGGTGTTCGAACAGGCTCGGCGTGAGGCCGACCTGGTGGTGGCCATGGCCGATGTCGGCACCGGCCCAGGCCTGTGGCTGGCCGAAAGGCTGCCGCAGCTCGACGTGCTGCTGTGCGCCCGTGGCCAGGACCTGTGGCCAGCGCCGGTCGAGGTAAGCCAGGCCAGCGGCCGCCGCGTGCCGGTGTTGTTCGCCGGTTGCCGAGGCAGCGGTGCCTTCCGCCTGCGTTGCCAGCGGGTGGCCGGGTTGTGGCAGTTCGACGGGCGTTTTTTCCCGGCCTTTGAACAACAGCTGGCACCTGCCGCGCAGTTGCGTGTCGGGCCATTGCAGGCAGAGCTGCGCCAGCAGCGCGCTGGCCACGCGGCCTGGCTCGACCAACCGCTGGCCCGCGCGCCACAAGCACTGTGGCGCCGCGATACCCGTGGCGGTAGTTGGGACCGCCTGCTGCATCAGGCCCTGGCCGACGACAGCAGCATGCCCGTGCTGCTGCCGGGCCTGCGCTATGACTACCCGCTGCCTGCGGGGGCCCCCATCACCCGCGAACACCTGATCAGCCTTACCGGTGGTTACCCGGCGCCGGTGGTCGAAGCGCCGGCCCGGCAGGTGGAGCAAGTGCTGGAGAACGCCGCAGAGCAACTGTTCGGCGACCCGCTGCTGCTGGACAACAGCCAGGACCTGCCGCGCTGGCAGGACCAGGCCTGGCATGTCAGCTACAGCCCGCAAGGCAAGCGCATCACCGGCCTGGAACCGGTGCAGGGCCTGTGCCGCACCTTTGGCCTGCAATTCGAAAGCCAGGCCGGCGAGCCACTGTGGCAGCGGGTCGAAGCCTGGCTCGCCCGCCAAGGGGCTGCTTGGCAACTGGCGTCGCTGCAACTGCCCGAAGTGCGTTACGTGCAGGGGCATCCAGGCTGGCACCCTCGGCAGTTGGCCTCGTGACGTTCGCCTCGCGCCTGTTCACTGGCGCTGGCCTGACCCTGGCCGGCTGGCTGGCAGCCCAGTGCGTGCTGCAACTGGGCCGCCAGCCGCAACCGGCGATGGCGCCGGCGGCGGTCGACAGCCCGCTGCCTGGGCTGATGGCTGGCCACTGGCAAGCACCGGTCGACGATGGCGCGATTGCCATCACCCGTCTGCCGCTGCACTACCTCGGCGGCCTCAAGGCCCAGCCGCTGACCGCCAGTGTGGTGGTGCTGCGCTATGGCGAGCAGGTGCGCACCCTGGCCCGCGGCCAGCGCCTGGCGCCGGGGATCGTGCTGCAGGACATCGACAGTGATGGCCTGATTTTCAACAACCAGGGGCGGCGTGAGCGCTTGCCCTGGCCGCCACGCCCCGCCGTGACCGGCTTAAAGCGGCAAGGATGAACGATGCCTGTTAGATACTGCGTGGCGGCTGCGTTGAGCCTGGCCTTGTCCATGGCCTGCGCTGAAGAGCCGGTGTTCGATGACAACGGTACGCCGATGTACGAGGTGAACTTCGTCGACACCGAACTGGGCGAATTCATCGACAGTGTGTCACGCATCACCGGCACCACCTTCATCGTCGACCCGCGAGTCAAGGGCAAGGTCACCGTGCGCACTGTCGACCTGCACGACGCCGATGCCATCTACGACATCTTCCTGGCGCAGCTGCGCGCTCAGGGCTATGCCGCCGTCGACCTGCCCAACGGCAGCGTGAAGATCGTCCCCGACCAGGCCGCACGGCTGGAGCCGGTGCCGGTGGAAACGGCTGGCCAGCAGGGCGAGGGCAGCGACAGTGTGGCAACCCGGGTATTCAACGTGCGCAATGCTGCCAGCGAGCAGGTGCTGGGCATACTCAAGCCACTGATCGACCCGCGTGTCGGCGTAATCACGCCCTATCCAGCAGCGCACCAACTGGTCGTCACGGACTGGCGCAGCAACCTTGAGCGTATTGCCAGTCTGCTGCGTCAGTTGGACCGTCCTAGTGAAGCTGCTGGCAGCAGTACCCAAGTCATTTATTTACGCCATGCCAATGCTGGCGAAGTGGTGAAAGTGCTGCGTGGTCTCAGCCAAGAAGGCGCGGTGCCGAGCGAAGGCGTGACCAACGCGGAGGCTGAAGGGCAGGGTAAGGACCAGCCGCTGCCGCTCGCCAGTGACTCGGGCATCCGCCTGGAATACGAAGAAGGCACCAACGCCGTGGTCATGGTCGGCCCCGATAGCGAGCTGGCTGCCTACCGCGCCATTGTCGAGCAGCTGGATATTCGCCGTGCCCAGGTAGTGGTCGAGGCGATCATCGCCGAGGTGTCCGACAGCAGTGCCCAGGAGCTGGGCGTGCAATGGCTGTTCGCCGACGAAAAGTTTGGTGCCGGCATCGTCAACTTCGGCAGCAATGGGGTGAACATCGCCAACATCGCCGGGGCCGCTGCCAGTGGTGACAACGAGGCCTTGGGCAAGCTGCTGTCCACCACCAGTGGCGCCACGGCGGGCATCGGCCATTTCGGCGGTGGCTTCAACTTCGCCATGCTGGTCAACGCATTGAAGGGCAAAAGCGGCTTCAACCTGCTGTCTACGCCCACCCTGCTGACCCTGGACAACGCCGAGGCGTCGATCCTGGTCGGCCAGGAAGTACCCTTCGTCACCGGCTCGGTAACGCAGAACAACGCCAACCCGTACCAGACCATCGAGCGCAAGGAAGTCGGGGTGAAGCTGCGCATCAAGCCGCAGATCAACATCGACAACAGCGTGCGCCTGGACATCGTCCAGGAGGTGTCGTCGATCGCCGACTCCCGCGCCGCCAGCGACGTGATCACCAACAAGCGCGAGATCAAGACCAAGGTCATGGTCGAGGACAACGGCCTGGTGATCCTGGGGGGCTTGATCAGCGACGAACTGAGCACCAGCGACCAGCGCGTGCCGTTGCTTGGTGATATCCCTTACCTGGGCCGGCTGTTCCGCTCCGATGCCACCAAGAACACCAAGCAGAACCTGATGGTGTTCATCCGCCCGCGCATCCTGCGCGACGGGCCGAGCCTGGCCGGGCTCAGCGAAGACAAGTACCGCACCTTGCAACAGACCACGCCGCTGCAACTGCCGGACCTGGCAGAAGGTACTCCGCTGTTGCAGGTATTCCCCTCCAGCCGTGCACGCCTGGAAGGCGGTAACTGGTGATGCTGCCGTATCGCCAGGCACGCCAGAGCGGGGTGGCCATGGCCCCGGCGGAGCAGGGCTGGCAGCTATGGCTGCGGGCCGACGCCGACAGCGCCCAGTTGCAGGAGCTACTGCGCGTGCATGGCCAGCCGAGCGCGCTGGAATACCTGGAGCCTGCGCTGTTCGACGAACGCCTCGGCCAGCTGTACCAGGCCGGTGATGCCGCCACCGAAGCGTTGATCGAAGGCATTGGCGACCAGGTCGACCTGGACAGCCTGATGAGCGAGATGCCGCGCATCGAAGACCTGCTGGAAAGTGACGACGAAGCTCCGGTAATCCGCCTGATCAATGGCCTGTTCGGCCAGGCCTTGCGCCTGCGTGCCTCGGACATCCATATCGAAACCTTCGAGCAGAGCCTGGTGGTGCGCCTGCGGGTCGATGGCCACCTGCGCGAAGTACTGCGCCCGCCGCGGGCGCTGTCGGCCATGCTGGTGTCGCGGATCAAGGTCATGGCCCGCCTGGATATCGCCGAAAAGCGTCAACCGCAGGACGGGCGCATCACTTTGCGCGCGGCCGGGCGCGAAGTGGATGTGCGGGTTTCGACCTTGCCCGGCATCCATGGCGAACGGGTGGTCATGCGCGTGCTCGACAAGCAGGCCAGCCTGCTGGCGCTGGCTAACCTGGGCATGCCGGCGGCGGTGTTGCAGGGCTTGCGCAGTTGCCTGGCGCGGCCTAATGGCATCGTGCTGTCTACCGGCCCGACCGGTTCCGGCAAGACCACCACCCTGTACGCCAGCCTCAACAGCCTCAACGACGGCAGCCGCAACATCCTCACCGTCGAGGACCCGGTGGAATACGCCATTGCCGGCATCGGCCAGACCGCCATCAACCCGCGCGCCGGGCTGACCTTCGCCAGCGGCCTGCGCGCCATCCTGCGCCAGGACCCGGATGTGATCATGCTCGGCGAAATCCGCGACCAGGAAACCGCGCAGATCGCCGTGCAGGCCAGCCTAACCGGCCACCTGGTGCTGTCCACCCTGCACACCAACAGCGCGGTGGGTGCGGTAACCCGCCTGCGCGACATGGGTATCGAACCGTTCCTGATCGCGTCCTGCCTGCGTGGCGTACTGGCCCAGCGCCTGGTGCGACGCTTGTGCAGCTGCGCCGTGTCGCACCCATTGCAACCCGCCGAGCGTGAATTGTGGCCCGAGCTGGCGGCGCTGGGCAGCAGTTACCATGCGGTCGGTTGCGAGCAGTGCCAGGGCAGCGGTTTCATCGGGCGGTTGGGCCTGTACGAGTTCATCGAGCTGGACGCCGGGCTGATCGGCCTGCTGTACGACGGCGCCAGTGAGCTGGCCATGCAGGACTACCTGGCCGAGCGCCGGCAGAGTCTGGTGGCGATGGCCAGCGATTGCCTGGCCCGTGGCGAGACCAGCCTGGCCGAAGTATTGCGCGTGGTGCAGGGCTGAGCCATGCCGACGTATCGCTACCAGGCCGTCGACCTCGCCGGCAAACCGCACAAAGCCAGCCTGCAGGCCGACAGCGAACGGCATGCCCGCCAGTTGTTGCGCGAACAGGGCCTGTTTGCCAGGCAATTGCAGCGGCATGAGGCCGGCACCCGGCAACCCCGGCGCCAGCGCCTGAGCCGCGCCCAGTTGTGCGAACTGACCCGCCAACTGGCCACCTTGACCGGTGCCGGCATCCCCTTGGTCGATGCTCTGGCCACCCTTGAGCGGCAACTGCGTCAGCCAGCCCTGCACAGTGTGCTGGTGGCCCTGCGCGGCTCGCTGGCCGAAGGCCTGGGCCTGGCCCGTAGCCTGGCGCGCCAGGGTGCGCCGTTCACTGGCTTGTATTGCGCGCTGGTCGAGGCCGGTGAGCGCTCCGGGCGCCTGGCCCAGGTGCTGACCCGCCTGGCCGATCACCTGGAACAGGTGCAACGCCAGCAGCACAAAGCCCGTACTGCACTGATCTACCCCACGGTACTGATGGGTGTGTCACTTGCCGTGGTGGTCGGCCTGATGACCTTCGTCGTGCCCAAACTCACCGAACAATTCGCCCACGCCGGGCAAAGCCTGCCGCTGATCACCTCGTTGCTGAGCGGCCTGAGCCAAGGGCTGGTGCACGCCGGGCCTTGGCTGTTGGGGCTGGCGCTGTTGTTCGGCGTGCTGGGTGGCTGGTTGCTGCGCAAGCCGCACTGGTGCCTGCGGCGCGACCGGCTGCTGCTGCGCCTGCCGCGCATTGGCAGCTTGCTGCAGGTGCTGGAAAGCGCGCGCCTGGCGCGCAGCCTGGCGATTCTCAGCGGCAGTGGCGTGGCCTTGCTCGAAGCCTTGCAAGTGGCCACCGAAACCGTTGGCAACCGGCGCATCCGCCTGGCCATGGAGCAGGTACGCCAGCAAGTGCAGGGCGGCACCAGCCTGCACCGCGCGCTGGATGCCAGCCAGCAATTCCCGCCGCTGCTGGTGAACATGGTCGGCAGCGGCGAAGCCAGCGGCACCCTGGCCGACATGCTTGAGCGCGTGGCTGACGACCAGGAGCGTGGCTTTGCCCGCCAGGTCGATACCGCCATGGCGCTGTTCGAACCCCTGATGATCCTGGTGATGGGCGCCGTGGTGCTGTTCATCGTGCTGGCGGTGCTGCTACCGATCATGCAACTCAACCAGGGCCTGCAACTGTGACGACAAGGAGTATTGCCATGCAGCATCGACGTAACCGCCAGCGCGGGTTCACCCTCATGGAAATCATGGTGGTGATCTTCATCATCGGCCTGCTGATCGCCGTGGTCGCGCCCAGCGTGCTGGGCAACCAGGACAAGGCCATGAAGCAGAAGGTGATGGCCGACCTGGCCACCCTGGAGCAGGCGCTGGACATGTACCGGCTAGACAACCTGCGTTTCCCCAGCAGCGAGCAGGGCCTGGCCGCGCTGGTGAAAAAGCCGGCCCAGGAACCGCTGCCGCGGGCCTGGCGCAGTGACGGTTACGTGCGCCGCCTGCCGGAAGACCCTTGGGGCACCCCGTACCAGTACCGCATGCCTGGCGAGCATGGCCGGGTCGATGTTTACTCGCTGGGCGCTGACGGCATGCCGGGTGGTGAAGGCCAGGATGCCGACCTGGGTAACTGGGAACTGTAAAGGGTGCGTCGTCAGCGCGGTTTCAGCCTGATCGAGTTGCTGGT
This sequence comes from Pseudomonas sp. TWI929, assembly GCF_039673335.1. NCBI lineage: Bacteria > Pseudomonadati > Pseudomonadota > Gammaproteobacteria > Pseudomonadales > Pseudomonadaceae > Pseudomonas > Pseudomonas sp. TWI929. The sequence goes on along the minus strand of NZ_JBDJLK010000037.1, from coordinate 38,475 downwards.
GGTACTGGCCATTGCCGGGCTGATGACCGGGCTGGCGGTGGCCGGGCTTGGCGGTGGCCAGGCCAGTGTCGACCAGGCCTTGCAGCGGCTGGCGGCCGAAACCCGCGGGCAGGCTGCGCTGGCCCGGCATGCCGGGCAATTGCGTGGGCTGCGCTGGAATGGCCAGCACCCGGAGTTCGTGCGTCACGAGGGCAATGGTTGGGTGGTCGAAGCGGTCGCACTTGGCGCCTGGCCCAAGGGCCTGCGGCCCGACTGGCCTGCCAGCCCGCAGCCGCGCCTGCTGTTCACGCCGCATGGCTGGGCACAGCCGGGCAAGGTACGCTGGCACTGGGCCGATGGCAGCCAGCAATGGGCGTGGGGCCGTGATGGCCGCTTGCAGGTGGCGCCATGAGGCAGGGTCAGCGTGGTTTCACCTTGCTGGAAGTGACCGTGGCACTGGCGATTGCCGCTGTTTTGGCGGTTATCACCAGCCAGGTCCTGCGTCAGCGGTTGGCGGTGCAGGAAAACCTGCAACAGCATCGCCTTGGCCTGCTGTGCGCGCGCGAACTGCAAACCCGCTTCGCCGTCGAGCAGTACTGGCCTGCCGAAAACCAGGTGGACGGTGAGCTGAGCCAGGGCGGCCAGCGGTGCCATTGGCAACTGCAGCTGCGTCGCACCGGCGTACGTGACCTGCGCCGTGGCGAACTGCAACTGTTCGCCGACCGCGACCAGCGTCTGCCATTGGGCCAGTACACCGTGTTTCTGGAGCGCCCATGACTCACACAAACCGAGACGCTCACACGGTCCCTGTGGGAGCGGGTTCACCCGCGAAGAAGACCCCGCGGTGGATGGCACCGGCTTTGCCGATGTTCGCGGGTAAACCCGCTCCCACAGCAGTCAGCTTGGAGCTCAAGCTGTGAAGCACCGCCAAGTCGGCCTCACCCTGATCGAACTGATGGTCGCCCTGGCCCTGACCGCCATCCTCGGCATCATGCTCGCCGCCCTGGTCAACGGCTGGCTCAAGGTGCGCGAACGCCTGCAAGTCACCACCCAGCAAACCTCGGTACTGGACTTCTGCCTGGCCCTGGAACGCCGCTTCGACAGCCCGGTGCTACGCCGCGTCTACGACCAGCGGCTGCCGCTGGCTAGCCGCTGGCTGGACTGGCAACCCGCCAGTAACCAGTTGCTATGGGTCGCCAGTACCGGCCTGCCGGAGGCCGAAGGCGGTTCGCGCCTGCAACGCCAGCGCCTGCGCTTCGAGGCCCGCGAGCAGCGCCTGCTGCTGGAAAGCTCGGCCGACCTGTACGCCGCTGCTGCCCCACGCTGGGTGCAGCGCGAACGGCTCGACCGGGTCAGCGCGATGAATGTCCTGTATTACCAGGGTGGCCGCTGGCTGGCCTGGCCTTCCGACCAACCAGCGCACCCCGGCCGTGGCGTGCGCCTGGAACTGCAGCGTGATGGAGCACCCTATGTCTGCACCTTCGCCCTCCCGTGGGGGCGCTCATGAAGTTTGAATGGCGGCGGCATACACCGGCCCAGCCGTGGCTGTTGCTGCGACCGGGGCCGGTCTGGCACTGGGCGCTGGTCGAGGGCGGTACCGTGCAATGTGAAGGGCAGGGCGAGCCACCGGCCAACCTGCAGGCCCGTGTTGCGCTGATCCTGCCTGCCGAGGCCTGCAGCCATTTCCGCGTGCCGGCGCCGCCCGGGCTCAAGCGCGAGGAGTGGCCGTTACTGCTTGAAGACCGCTTGTTGCAGGCCACCGACGAGGTGGCTTGCGCCTGCCTGGCCCGTGAGCCCGGGTACCTTCGCTTGTTAGTGGTGGCCCGTAAGCAGCTGGACGAGTGGCGTGAGCAGTGTGCCGTATGGGGCGTGCAGGTTGAGCGCTGCTGGGCGGAGCTGCAGTTGCTGCCGGTGCCCGAGGCCGGCAGTGCCTGGCACTGGCAGCGCCCCCCAGGCATGTCTTTGCACAAGGGGTTGGCCGAAGACGGGGCTGAACATTGGCTGGCTTGGCCAGATGCACTGGGTGACATGCCGAAGCAGCCGTGGGCGGCGTTGCAAAGCGTGTCATTGCGCGGCGATTGGCCAAGCACGTTTGCGCCGCTTGATGCACTGCCCGGCCTGTTTGAGCGGGCCCGCAGAGTGCGGTCGTTACCGGTGGTGTCCCGCCAGCATCAGCGTCTGCTTGCGGCTTGCCTGGTACTGGCTGCCGTATGGGGCGGCCTTTGGTTGAGCCAGCAATGGCGCCAGGCGCAACTCTGGCGCAGCCAGGTCATCGCCGTGACCGGCGAGCAAGCCAGCCCCCGCCATGCCGCACAGGCTCTCAAGCGCCTGCGCGAAAGCGAACTGCAACAGCAACTGCGCACGCGTCAGCTGGAGGACCTGCAAACCCGCTTGCAGGCTTGGCTGCGTGACAATCCCGGCTGGCAGCTGCGGGCGGTGCGTTTCGATGGTCAACGTTGGCATTTGCGCCTGGAAGGCGAGGGCATTGCGCCGCCATGGCAGGACATGGCGGCTGCCGCTGGCGCCACGGTGCAGGTTCAAGCTGGCCAAGTGATCTTCGACCTGGGGGCTGCCTCATGAACCGCGATTGGCTGCTGCGTCATCGCCTGAAGTTCGCCTGGGCACTGATTGCCCTGTTGCTGGCCTTCCTGATCCTGCGCGCCGGTGTTGCGCAGTGGCGCGAGCTCAGCCAGTGGCGCGGGCTGGCCGAACAGGCCGCCAGCCTGCAAGGCGGCCCGGGGTTGAACCTGGAGCGGCTACGCCAGTCGGCCCAGGCGCGGCAGATCGAACTGGCCGAGGTCGATGCGCAGGCAAAGGCCTGGCAATTGCGTGGGCAGGTGGCTGATGAGCGCGTGCTGCAAGGCTGGTTGCAGAGCTTGCGAGCAGAAGGCGCACAGCCGCTGCAATGGGGGCTGGAGCTGGATGGCAAGGGCCTGCGCTTTGACCTGGTGGTACAGCCGTGAGCCGCAGAGGGGTGGTGTGGGTTGTGCTGGTATTCGTGCTGACGCTCTTGGTCGAGCTTCCGGCCAGCTGGGTGCTGCGGGCATTCGGCCTACCTGCGCGTGATGTCCGGGGCAGCTTTTGGCACGGTCAGGCACAACAGCTGGGCCCGGTCGGGCCTTTGCGCTGGACGCTGCAGCCTTGGCGCCTGCAGGCGGACGCACAACTGGGCTTGCAGGGCCAGGCCTGGCAGTTGCGTGCCGAAGGCTGGCCATGGCGTTGGCGGGTCGAGGCCTCTGCGGTGGGCGCGCAGGCGACAGTAGCTACGGATTACCGGCTGGCAGGTCAGTGGCAGGGGGTATTGCGGATTCAGGGGGCAGGGCGGCAATGCCGTGCCAGCGAAGGTCGCATAACGGTAACCGACTTAGCCTTGAGCGAGCCTTGGTCACTGGGCTTGGGGCAGGGCTGGCTGGAAATGGCCTGCCACAGCGGCTGGCGCCTGCGCGGGCAATTGGCACAGCAGGGGCAGCATCAGCTCGCCGTGGACGCCGATTTGCTCGCGCGGCGGGCGCAGGTGGTGTTCGAGTTGCAGTCTGAGGCGGAGCTGACGCCATTGCTTCGCGGGGCACAGTGGCTTGGGCCGCAGGCGTTGGCGGGGCAGCGGGAGTTGCGCTGGTAGACACGTGCTACTACCAACAAGTTTGCTGTCACAGATACTGAATGTGTCTATCAGGGGCGGCAGCAATTCTGTTGAGGCTAGCCTTTTCCTACAGAACCTTCTGTTTTTGGTCTCGGGTGAATGAATTCACTCCAGTTGAGTGTATTTTCATCGGCCCGACCAGGTGGCTAGCCTGTGCAAAGCAAGCCTGTACTGCCTGCCACATGACAGGACAACTCATGAAAAGAGATGAGCGTGAATACATAGAGCTAGAAAGGCTCTCAGTAGAAATCCGCAAATTTATGGCGGAGACCCGAAAGCTGAAAACCGAAGAGGAAAAAATGCGGCGTGAGTCGATGCTCTATCCATTCGCGGTTAGTGCAGGACTGGTCACTGCACTCGTCGCGTTGTTTACCTTTCTGAGTCGTTAGCCATGCTCAGGTCCAACCGTGGTCTGTCGCGGTAGACTTGAATTCTTGCTCAGGTCCACTCAGAGTTTGATCCAGCGGGCTGCTGCTTTTATGCGCCCTGATATTTGCAATCGAGGATGATCCATGCCGACACGCCGTCCTGTCTCTCCTTTCGACCCCGCTACTGAGTTGGAGCAGTTGCACGCCGACGTAGCAGCTTTTCATGCAGAAATGCGCCAGACGGTGCGTGCTAACCCGATAAAGCTTTGGTTGCCGTTCACCCTTGGGGCCGGGTTGGCGCTGATGGTGTTTGCTTTGGTCACCCTCTTGCCACGCCTGAGCTAATTGCCCGTAACGCCTACGGGCAACTGGGCCTGCAATATCTTTCTGTTACACCCTCAGGGCCGAATCTCGATCAGCGTCCCATCCCGTACCAAATCCCACACTTCCTGCATATCGCGGTTACGCATGGCAATACAACCATCCGTCCAGTCCAGGGTATGGAAGTACCACTCCGGGTATTCATCGTTGATCGGCGTGCCGTGGATCATGATCATGCTGCCGGCACTCACCCCTTCACGGGTAGCGCGTGCAGCATCGCTGATGTTCGGGTAGTTGATGTGCATGGCCAGGTTGAAGCGGTCGCTCTGCTTGCGCCAGTCCAGCCAGTACAGACCCTCAGGGGTTTTCTTGTCGCCCTCGCGCTCCTTGGCGCCTTTGGGCTGCTTGCCCAGCGAGATGCGGTAGGTCTTCAGCGGCTCGCCGCGGCTGATCAGCTGCAGGCGGCGCTGGGACTTGATTACCAGCACCTTGTCGATCAGCGGCTGCATGGCCTGCTGCGAAGGCGACAGGGTTTGCGCTGCCGGTTGGGGCGTGCGGATGATGGTCTCGGTGAAGGCCGCCTGGGACACCGAGGTAACGCAAAGGCAGAAAAGGGCAAACAACCAGCGCATGTAACGGTATCCCTGAAAGCTTCTAAGTAGTGGTCGAGACGTTCATCGGCGGCAGGTATTCATGGCCTATGGGGTAGTGCTGCCCGATGCGGTCGCGATAGTAGCATTCTAGTGTGCGTGTGACGGTGCGGAAAGCCAGCTCGCCCCACGGTATCTCATGTTCTTCGAACAGCCGCACCTCCAGGCTTTCGACACCAACAGCAAAATCAAGGTCCGCCAGCTCGGCGCGGAAGAACACATGCACCTGGTTGATGTGTGGCAAATCGAACAGCTGGTACAGGCTGGTCGGTCCGACCCGGGCACAGGCTTCCTCCACGGTTTCGCGACGGGCGGCCTGGTCGAGGGTTTCGCCGTTCTCCATGAACCCGGCAGGCAGTGTCCAGAAACCCCGGCGTGGTTCGATGGCGCGCCGGCACAGCAGCACCTGGCTGCCCCAGGTCGGCAACACGCCGGCAACGATGTTGGGGTTCTGGTAGTGGATGGCTTGGCAAGACTCGCAGACATACCGCAGGCGGCTGTCGCCCTCGGGGATCCGCTGAGTGACCGGTTGGCCGCACGCGCTGCAGAATTTCATGTGTGGTTCCCTTGTGTTCAGGGCTATCTTGGCGCGGCCACGGGGGCTGCCGCAAGCGTGCAGGGCTTGGGTGCTTCGCGGCTTTGGTGCATCATGCAAGACAGGCCTTGGATATGAGCGTGCGCAATGCTGGACGAGCTACTTCGCCGAATGAGCAACCACCAACCCGCGTCACTGGAAACCGACCGACGGTTCCCCGAAGCGGCGGTCCTTTTGCCCATTACCCGCAGCGAAGCGCCCGAACTGGTCTTGACCCTGCGCGCCAAGGGCCTGTCTACCCACGGTGGTGAGGTGGCCTTCCCCGGTGGCCGCCGCGACCCGGAGGACCCGGACCTGGTGTTTACCGCCCTGCGTGAGGCCGAGGAAGAAATCGGCCTGCCACCTGGCCTGGTGGAAGTGATCGGCCCGCTCAGCCCGCTTATTTCGCTGCATGGCCTGAAAGTGACGCCATTCGTCGGGGTTATCCCCGACTTCGTCGAATACCGCGCCAATGATGCCGAGATCGCGGCAGTATTCACCGTGCCGCTGGAATTCTTCCGCCAGGACCCGCGTGACCATACCCACCGTATCGATTACCAGGGGCGCAGCTGGTATGTGCCCAGCTATCGCTATGGTGAATACAAGATCTGGGGGTTGTCGGCGATCATGATCGTCGAATTGGTCAACCTGCTGTTCGATGCCGGCATCAGCCTGCACCAACCCCCAGAGCGCTACATCGAAAACTGAGCGGGGCCAACCCTGCCGTCTGTGTCCCAGCCTGAGGAGCATGCATGAAATACCGCCTGGGCGACCTGCGGGTCGAGAGCCACCCCACCAGTTGGGCCGCACCCAACGCCACGCTGATCGGCAACGTGCGCCTGCAGGCCAATGCCAGCGTGTGGTTTGGCGCGGTGCTGCGCGGCGATAACGAGCTGATCGACATCGGCGAAGGCAGCAACGTGCAGGATGGCACGGTGATGCACACCGACATGGGCTCGCCGCTGACCTTGGGCAAGGGCGTAACGGTTGGCCACAACGCCATGCTGCATGGCTGCACGGTGGGCGACTACAGCCTGGTCGGCATCAATGCGGTGATCCTCAATGGCGCACGCATCGGCAAGCACTGCATCATCGGCGCCAATGCGCTGATTGCCGAGGGCAAGGAAATCCCCGACGGTTCGCTGGTGATGGGCTCGCCGGGCAAGGTGGTGCGCGAGCTGACCGAGCAGCAGAAGCGCATGCTTGAAGCCAGCGCCGCACATTACGTGCACAATGCCCAGCGTTATGCGCAGGAGTTGGTGGTTGACGATGAGTAATGTTGTGGAACGGCCGGTGGCCTCGCCGTGCGTGAGCATATGCGCGCTGGACGAGCAGGATATCTGTACCGGCTGCCAGCGTACCGTAGCCGAGATTGGCCGCTGGGGGCGGATGGACAACGACGAGCGCCGGGCGGTACTCAAGCTTTGCCATGAAAGGGCACTGGAGGCTGGCCTCATCCTCTAGGCAGACGCGCGCCCTTGTAGGAGCGGGTTTACCCGCGAACACCGGCACAGCCGGTGCCATCCACCGAGTTGGATTCTTCGCGGGTGAACCCGCTCCCACAGGGATCGGGCAGGCTTCGAGCCTGATGCTGTACCTATAGGTTTACCCGCGAACGGCCCAGCGGTAATCTGTACGGCTTGCCCACAGACTACCCGCCATGTTCTATCTGATTGCCTACATCAGCAGCGTAGTGCTGATCAACTACGCCTTCTCCAGTGCCCCGCACCTGGACATCATCTGGTCCGCCTGGGGCGGCCTGGTGTTCATCCTGCGCGACATGGTGCAAACCCGCTTCGGCCATGGTGCCCTGGTTGCCATGCTGGTGGCGCTGGTGCTGTCCTATGTCACTTCCGAGCCGGCCATCGCCCTGGCCAGCGCCACTGCATTCTTCATCTCCGAGCTGATCGACTGGCTGGTATTCAGCATTACCCGTCGGCCGCTGCGCGACCGCCTGTGGCTCAGTTCGGCGCTGAGCATCCCGGTGGATACCTTCATCTTCTTCGGCATGATCGGTGCCCTGACGCCGGCCGTGATCGGCACCGCCATGGCCTCGAAATTCGCCGGTGTCACCGCCGTGTGGCTGGCCATGGCATTTCGCGCCCGGCGGGCCGCCGTGGCCGGCTGATGGTGTAGAATAGCGGTCCTTTTTCAGCGGGCGGCGCCAAGCCTGGTGCGGCCCCGGATGCCTTCGAGGACCTGAGATGACCCGTATCGGAACCCCCTTGTCGCCCACCGCGACCCGTGTACTGCTGTGCGGCTGTGGCGAGCTGGGCAAGGAAGTGGTGATCGAGCTGCAGCGCCTGGGCGTCGAAGTGATCGCCGTCGACCGCTACGCCAATGCCCCGGCCATGCAGGTGGCGCACCGCAGCCACGTGGTCAATATGCTTGATGGCGTGGCCCTGCGCGCGGTGATCGAGGCCGAGAAACCGCACTACATCGTTCCGGAAATCGAAGCCATCGCCACCGCCACCCTGGTCGAGCTGGAAAACGAAGGCTTCAACGTGGTGCCGACTGCCCGCGCCACCCAGCTGACCATGAACCGCGAAGGCATCCGCCGCCTGGCCGCCGAAGAGCTGGACCTGCCAACCTCGCCGTATCACTTTGCCGACACTTATGAAGACTTCGCCAAGGGCGTGGCCGATGTCGGCTACCCGTGCGTGGTCAAGCCAGTAATGAGCTCGTCGGGCAAGGGCCAGAGCCTGCTGCGCAGCGATGCCGACCTGCAGAAGGCATGGGACTACGCTCAGGAAGGCGGCCGCGCCGGCAAGGGCCGGGTGATCGTCGAGGGCTTTATCGACTTCGAATACGAAATCACCCTGCTGACCGTGCGTCACGTAGGCGGCACCACCTTCCTTGAACCGGTCGGCCACCGCCAGGAGAAGGGTGACTACCAGGAGTCCTGGCAGCCACAGGCCATGAGCCCCAAGGCTTTGGCCGAATCGCAGCGCGTGGCCAAGGCAGTCACCGATGCCCTGGGCGGTCGCGGCCTGTTTGGCGTGGAACTGTTCGTAAAGGGCGACCAAGTGTGGTTCAGCGAAGTGTCGCCACGCCCGCATGACACTGGCCTGGTAACCCTGATTTCCCAGGACCTGTCGCAGTTCGCCCTGCATGCCCGCGCCATTCTCGGCCTGCCGATTCCGGTGGTGCGCCAGTTTGGCCCGTCGGCCTCGGCGGTGATCTTGCCGGAAGGGCAGTCGCAGCAGACCAGCTTCGCCAACCTGGGCGCGGCGCTGAGCGAGCCGGATACTGCCATTCGCCTGTTCGGCAAGCCGGAAATCAACGGCACCCGCCGCATGGGCGTGTGCCTGGCGCGTGATGAATCGGTTGACGCGGCGCGGGCCAAGGCGACCCGTGCATCGCAGGCGGTCAAGGTCGAGTTCTGATCCGAGATTGCAGGGGGCTGCAAAGCAGCCCCAATTACTCAAAGCTGTGTATTGCGGGTCTCTTTCAGGCACAGCACAGCAATCAGGCTGATCACCGCCGCCGCCGACACATAACCCCCCACCCAGCTCAACCCGCCCATGCTCACCAGCTTCTGGGCAAAGAACGGTGCCGCCGAGGCGCCGACGATGCCGCCCAGGTTATACGCCGCCGAAGCGCCGGTATAACGCACATGAGTCGGGAACAGTTCAGGCAGCAAAGCCCCCATCGGCGCAAAGGTCACGCCCATCAGGAACAGCTCGATGGCCAGGAACAGCGCCACGCCTGCAGTCGACCCCGAGGTCAGCAGCGGTTCCATGGTAAAGCCCGAAGCCACTGCCAACAGGCCGCCGACGATCAGCACCGGCTTGCGCCCGTAGCGGTCGCTGAGCCAGGCCGACAGCGGCGTGGCCAGGGCCATGAACACCACCGCGAAGCACAGTAGGCCAAGGAACGTCTCGCGGCTGTAGCCCAGCGTGGTCACGCCATAGCTCAGCGAGAACACCGTGGAGATGTAGAACAGCGCGTAGCACACCACCATGGCTGCAGCACCCAGCAGGGTAGGCCGCCAGTGCCTGGCGAACAGGTCGACCACTGGCATTTTCACCCGCTCCTGGCGAGCAACGGCCTTGGCGAACACCGGGCTTTCTTCAAGTTTCAGGCGTACATACAGGCCCACCAGTACCAGCGCGGCACTGAGCAGGAACGGAATGCGCCAGCCCCACTCGCGGAACTGCTCGTCGCTCAGCGTAAGGGCCAGGGTCAGGAACAGGCCGTTGGCAGCCAGGAAGCCGATCGAAGGGCCCAGTTGTGGGAACATGCCGAACCAGGCGCGTTTGCCTTCCGGGGCGTTTTCGGTGGCTAGCAGCGCCGCACCACCCCATTCGCCGCCCAGGCCCAGGCCTTGGCCAAAGCGCAGCAGGCAGAGAATGATCGGCGCCCACACGCCGATGCTGTCATAGCCCGGCAGCACGCCAATGGCCGTGGTGGACACACCCATCAGCAGCAGCGAGGCGACCAGGGTGGACTTGCGGCCGATACGGTCGCCGAAGTGGCCGAACAGTGCCGAGCCCAGCGGGCGGGCGAGGAAGGCGATGCCGAAAGTGAGGAAGGCCGCCAGCATTTGCGCTGTGCCTGACCCGGACGGGAAAAACACCGGGCCGATCACCAGAGCAGCGGCGGTGGCGTAGACGTAGAAATCGTAGAACTCGATGGCGGTGCCGATGAAGCTGGCAGTGGCTACCCGCGCGGGCGAGTTGACCGGCGCGGCAGGCGCTTGGGCATAGGTGCTGCTGGTGGTCATTAAGTAGGTCCCTAACAGTCTGGTCCAGCTCCATGGGCTTTACCCGCGACGGCGTGCAATGCAAAAGGGCAGGCACGGTTGCGCGGACGCCGGAGCGTTTTGTTGTTGTGTGCGCCCGACTGACGATAGCCCAAGGGGGATAGGGGCGGGGGCGGGCACTGTTCGGGGTGTTGAAGCAGGACCGCGGGGCGTGTCAGTGGAGCGGACTGGCCGTGAAGCGCCGGGTGCGGGTAGCAGGCGTGACGGCGGGGCTGGGTAAGCGTGACCCGAGTATAGCTATCGGGTCACGGTCCACACCAGTACCTTGCTGGCACAATTGTCCTCTGTTTCGAGGATTTCCAGGCGATAGCGGCCGATCTTCAGGCAAACCGCGCTTTCCGGGATGCTTTCCAGCGCTTCGGTGACTAGCCCGTTGAGGGTTTTTGGCCCGCCGTCGCAGGGCAGGTGCCAGCCCAGGGTGCGGTTGATTTCGCGCAACGAGGCAGTGCCGTCGATGACGAAGGTGCCGTCGGGCTGCGGGTGCACATGTGGGTTGTCCAGGCTCTGCTCGTCCTCGAATTCACCGACGATCTCTTCGAGGATGTCTTCCAGGGTGACGATGCCCAGCACTTCGCCGTACTCGTCCACCACCACGCCCAGCCGGCGCTGCTGCTTGTGGAAGTTCAGCAGCTGCATTTGCAGGGGCGTGCTCTCTGGTACGAAATAGGGCTCGTAGCAGGCGCCGTGCAATGTCTCCAGGGTTAGCTCGGCCTTGGGCAGCAGGTGGCTGATCAGCTTGGTGTTGAGGATCGCTTCGACTTGGTTGATGTCGCTGTGGTAGACCGGCAGGCGGGTGTGGCGGCTGACGATCAGCTGTTCGATGATGCGCTCAAGCGGCTCATCGAGGTTGATGCCATCCACTTCGTTGCGCGGCACCAGGATGTCGTTGACGGTGATCTTGTCCAGTGACTGCAGGCCCTCGAGCAGGCCGTGGCGGGGCGCTTCGTGCTCTTCATCATCGTCAAGGTCGTCATCTTGCTGCGGGTGCAGGGCTACCGCTGCAGGCTGCGCGCGGAAGGGGCGCAAGATCAGCTTGGCGCAGCCGTCGAGCAGGCAGGCAAAGGGTTGCAGGAGTGCAAGGGGCGCCTTCAGCAAGCTCACGCCAAGGCTGACAAGGGCCTGTGGATTGCGCCGGGCCAGGCGCCGCGGCAGGAATTCGGCAAAAACCAGCAAGGCCAGGGCTGCAGCCAGGCCGGCCAGCCAGAAGCCGTGTTCACCGCTGTAGCGCTGCCCGATCAGGCACGCCAGGCCGAGCACCAGCAGCTTGCCGAGGCTGGCGCAAAGCACCAGCGCCTGGGCGGGCAGCGGTGGCTGCCCGTCATCGCCATTGCGCAGCGAGCCATTGAGTTGCAGGCGGGCAGCATCCACGGCGGTGAACAGCGCTGCCCAGAGCAGCGCCAGTGCCAGAGTGACTAATAGCGGTGCGTACGGCAGGGTGTCCATGGGCGGCCGTCAGATATGCAGGATGAATTCGCGAACCAGCTTGCTGCCGAAATAGGCCAGCATCAGCAGGCAGAAACCGGCCAGCGTCCAGCGGATGGCCTTGTGGCCACGCCAGCCCAGGCGGGTGCGGCCCCACAACAGCACGCTGAACACCACCCAGGCAACACAGGCCAGCAAGGTTTTGTGCACCAGGTGCTGGGCGAACAGGTTGTCGAGGAACAGCCAGCCAGAGATCAACGACAGCGACAGCAAGCACCAGCCGGCCCAGAGAAAGCCGAACAGCAGGCTTTCCATGGTTTGCAGCGGCGGGAAGTTGCGGATCAGCCCGGACGGGTGCTTGTTTTTCAGTTGGCGGTCCTGCAGCAGCAACAGCAGCGACTGGAACACCGCGATGGTGAACAGCCCGTAGGCCAGGATCGACAGCAGAATGTGCGCAAGGATGCCCGGTTCTTCATTGATCAGCGGCACGGTGCCAGGCGGCGCGAACTGGGCCAGCAGCGCGGTCACCGCCCCCAGCGGGAACAGCAGCACCAGCAGGTTTTCTACCGGTATGCGCAGGCAGGCCAGCAGGGTCAGGGCAATGACCGCCACGGCGATCAGGCTGGCAGCGCTGAAGAAGTCCAGGCTCAGGCCCAGCGGGGTGATCAGCTGGAAGAACAGCGCACCGGCCTGGGCAAGCACCGCGACGGCACCCAGCAGGGTGAGCAGGCGCTTGTCGGCCTTGCGGTTCTGGGCCAGGTATGAGCTCTGGTAGATGGCCGCAGCTATATATAGGCCGGCGGCGATCAGGTTGGGGATGAGGCTGGGTGAGGAGACCATAAGTCCTGGTTGGCGAGCCTTAAAGAGACGGAGTTTGGCATAGATCCCGCCGCTCTAGGAAGACTGGCGGACTGCGTTGGGCCATTCGCGGGTTAACCCGCTCCCACAGGTACGTGGAGATCCTGTAGGAGCGGGTTCACCCGCGAAGAGGCCGGTACAGCCACCGAATATCTACCAGGCTGCCGCCAAGGTGTGCGCCGCCGCCGCACTTCGCTATAATCGCCGCCTTGCTGTGCCCGGCGGGTGTGCATTCCCCCGCGGGCGCCTGACAAACCTCGGCTTTTACTGGGCCTGAAAGGATCACCATGTTCGAAAACCTGACCGACCGCCTGTCACAGACGCTGCGCCATGTCACCGGCAAGGCCAAGCTGACCGAAGACAACATCAAGGACACGCTGCGCGAAGTGCGCATGGCCCTGCTTGAGGCCGACGTTGCCCTGCCGGTGGTCAAGGATTTCGTCAACAGCGTCAAGGAGCGTGCGGTCGGCACCGAAGTGTCGCGCAGCCTCACCCCGGGCCAGGCGTTCGTGAAGATCGTCCAGGCCGAGCTGGAAAGCCTGATGGGCGCGGCCAACGAAGACCTCGCGCTGAACGCCGCCCCGCCCGCCGTGGTGCTGATGGCCGGCCTGCAGGGCGCCGGTAAGACCACCACCGCCGGCAAGCTGGCGCGCTTTCTTAAAGAGCGCAAGAAAAAGAGCGTGATGGTGGTGTCCGCCGACGTCTATCGCCCGGCGGCGATCAAGCAGCTGGAAACCCTGGCCAACGACATCGGCGTCACCTTCTTCCCGTCCGATATCAGCCAGAAGCCGGTGGCCATTGCCGAAGCAGCCATCCGCGAAGCCAAGCTGAAGTTCATCGACGTGGTCATCGTCGACACCGCCGGCCGTCTGCACATCGACGCCGACATGATGCACGAGATCAAGGCGCTGCACGCTGCGGTCAAGCCGATCGAGACCCTGTTCGTGGTCGACGCCATGACCGGCCAGGACGCCGCCAACACCGCCAAGGCGTTTGGCGAGGCGCTGCCGCTGACCGGCGTGGTGCTGACCAAGGTCGACGGTGACGCCCGTGGCGGTGCTGCGCTGTCGGTGCGTGCCATCACCGGCAAGCCGATCAAGTTCATCGGTATGGGCGAGAAGACCGAAGCCCTCGAGCCGTTCCACCCCGACCGTGTCGCTTCGCGCATCCTCGGCATGGGTGACGTGCTCAGCCTGATCGAGCAGGCCGAGCAGAACATCGACAAGGCCAAGGCCGACAAGCTGGCCAAGAAGCTGAAGAAGGGCAAGGGCTTCGACCTCGAAGACTTCCGCGACCAGCTGCAACAAATGAAGAACATGGGCGGCCTGGGTGGCCTGATGGACAAGCTGCCGAGCATCGGCGGGGTCAACCTGTCGCAGATGGGCAACGCCCAGGGCGCCGCCGAGAAGCAGTTCAAGCAGATGGAAGCGATCATCAACTCCATGACCCCGGCCGAGCGCCGCGACCCTGACCTGATCAGCGGTTCGCGCAAGCGCCGTATCGCCCTGGGTTCCGGTACCCAGGTGCAGGACATCGGCCGGCTGATCAAGCAGCACAAGCAGATGCAGAAGATGATGAAGAAATTCTCTGCCAAAGGTGGCATGGCCAAGATGATGCGCGGCCTGGGCGGGATGCTGCCTGGCGGCGGCATGCCGAAGCTGTAAACCCCTATTCCGGGTGCCTGCCTTTTGTCGGGCTGGCGCCCAGAACTCCCGCTGTGGCGGGGTAACGGCCGCGGATTTCGCGGCTTAACCGGCAAATCTGATCGGTAAGGCAAGGCCTTGCCGAAAAAGTCATTTGCAAATGTCCGTGTATTCCCCGAGAATATGCGGCCTTTTGGGCACCCGTGTGCCTATTTGGCATTCAGATTTGCAGTACCGACTATAGGAACAATGTTCACATGGTAACCATTCGTCTTGCCCGTGGCGGCTCGAAAAAGCGCCCATTCTACCACCTGACCGTGACCAACTCGCGTAACGCCCGTGACGGCCGTTTCGTTGAGCGCGTAGGCTTCTTCAACCCGATCGCATCGGGCGCCGAAGTCAAGCTGTCGGTCAACCAAGAGCGCGTTTCCTACTGGCTGAGCCAGGGCGCACAGCCGTCTGAGCGCGTTGCTCAGCTGCTGAAGGACGCTGCCAAGGCCGCTGCCTAAATAGTATGAACGCGACGCCAGAAAAGGCTGACGACCTCATCGTCGTTGGCAAGATTTTTTCGGTTCACGGCGTTCGCGGCGAGGTGAAGGTGTATTCCTTTACCGATCCGATTGAAAACCTGTTGGATTATCCGCGCTGGACGCTTCGGCACGAAGGCAAGGTAAAGCAGGTCGAGCTGGTCAGCGGTCGTGGCTCCCAAAAGGGCCTGGTCGTGAAACTGAAAGGCCTCGATGATCGTGATGAAGCCCGTCTTCTGAGCGGTTACGAAATCTGCATTGCGCGGAGCCTTTTGCCCAACCTGGCTGCCGACGAGTACTACTGGTACCAGTTGGTGGGTCTGAAGGTCATCAACCAGGACGAACAGCTGTTCGGCAAGGTCGATCACCTGTTGGAGACCGGTGCGAACGATGTAATGGTGGTCAAGCCCTGCGCAGGCAGCCTGGATGATCGCGAGCGTCTGTTGCCCTATACGGAGCAATGCGTGCTCAACATCGACCTGGAAGCGGGCGTGATGCGGGTTGAGTGGGACGCGGACTTCTAAACGATGGGTAACCTTCGCGTAGACGTCATCACGTTGTTCCCCGAGATGTTCTCGGCCATCACTGAGTACGGCATTACCAGCCGCGCGGTGAAACAGGGGTTGCTTCAGGTAACTTGCTGGAACCCGCGGGACTACACCACAGATCGTCACCACACGGTAGATGATCGGCCGTTTGGCGGTGGTCCGGGCATGGTGATGAAAATCAAGCCTCTGGAAGACGCCCTGGTTAGCGCCAGGCAAGCGACCGGAGCAGCGGCGAAGGTGATCTACCTTTCGCCACAAGGCCGCAAGCTGACTCAGCAGGCGGTCAAAGGCCTGGCCGAACAGGAATCGTTGATCCTGATCGCCGGTCGTTATGAAGGCATCGACGAGCGCTTTATCGAGGCTCATGTCGATGAGGAGTGGTCGATTGGCGACTATGTGCTTTCCGGTGGCGAGCTGCCGGCCATGGTACTGATCGATGCGGTTACGCGGCTGCTGCCCGGAGCTTTAGGGCATGTGGACTCGGCGGAAGAAGATTCCTTCACCGACGGTCTGCTCGATTGCCCGCACTACACCCGACCTGAGGTGTATGCGGATCAGCGTGTTCCCGACGTGTTGCTAAGTGGCAACCATGCACATATCCGGCGTTGGAGGATGAAGCAGTCCCTTGGTAGGACCTTCGAACGACGCGCCGATCTTCTGGAAAGTCGCTCGCTTTCTGGAGAAGAGAAGAAGCTGCTCGAGGAATATCTCCGCGAGCGGGACGATAGTTAAACGTATCGATGGTGGATCGCGTATCCATCTTAGGAGCACAGCATGACCAACAAGATCATCCAGCAGCTCGAAGCCGAGCAGATGAGCAAGGAAATCCCGACCTTCGCACCAGGCGACACCGTTGTCGTTCAGGTTAAAGTGAAGGAAGGTGAGCGTTCCCGTCTGCAGGCGTTCGAAGGCGTCGTTATCGCCAAGCGTAACCGCGGTCTGAACAGCGCCTTCACCGTGCGCAAGATCTCCAGCGGCGTTGGCGTAGAGCGTACCTTCCAGACCTACAGCCCGCAAATCGACAGCCTGGCCGTGAAACGTCGTGGTGACGTGCGTAAAGCCAAGCTGTACTACCTGCGCGACCTGTCCGGCAAAGCCGCTCGCATCAAGGAAAAACTGTCCTGAGTGCAGTTTGCCCGGTGGCCAAGGCCGCCTAGCGAGAAAAAAGCAGCCTTCGGGCTGCTTTTTTGCGTTTTGAAACCCGAAAATGTGATTGCCATGACTACCCGAGACCAGGAAATCCAGCGCCGCACCGAGCTGTCGGTAACCCGCGTGACCAAGGCGGTGTTCCCCAATACCACCAACCACCACAACACCTTGTTCGGCGGCACCGCCCTGGCCTGTATGGACGAAGTATCGTTCATTGCCGCCACGCGCTTCTGCCGCCTGCCGTTGGTGACCGTATCCACCGACCGCATCGACTTCAAGCACCCTATCCCGGCGGGCTCGATCGTCGAATTGGTGGGTTCGGTGGTCAAGGTCGGCAATACCAGCTTGCAGGTACAGGTGGATGTGTTTGTCGAGAACATGTACCTGGACGGCCGTGAGCGGGCGATCCACGGGGTGTTCAGTTTTGTCGCCATCGACGAAGACAAGCGCCCGGTGCCGGTACTGCCGGGCGCCTGAGTGTCAGGGCTCCAGGGCTGGCTCGATCAACGCCACCAGAGTCCATCCTGGTTGCGGCTGTAGTGGGTTGTCGGGACTGGCCACATGCACCCAGCCGTGCCCGTCTCTTGCGAACAGCAGGTGCGCACGCTCGTCATGCAGCGCCTTGTAGGCGTCCCAGTCAAAGCCTTCTGTCAGGTTGGTACTGTACAGCTCGGCGCCCTGATGCAAGCGGTTGGCCAGTTGCAGATACGTCATCGAACTGGCCCCCAGCAGGTGGCCGCGGTGTTCCTCAGCCGCTCGATGCTTGTCGCTGCGTTGTTTCTCCAGGCCGCTGGCCAGCACGAACAGCCGGCCATGACCGAAATCATGGCGGAACCTTGCGCAGGCCAGGGCATTGATTTCGCCGGCGGGGGAGAGCCCCAACAAGTGCCCGAGGCCGACCAGGTCCAGGTGTGCATCGGCATGCTGTGAGGCCGGGTTGCCAAAATAGGTGGGCAGCCCGTCCATGCGTGCGGCGCGAATGTTTTCCCAGCTAGAATCTGTCAGCAAAACTCGACAGCCCAACTGCTGCAGTGCTTTGGCGATGGCCCGGGCCGGCTCGTTTGCCCCGACGATGAGAAACCCGCTGGGCGCTGGCTCAGCGACCTTCAGCAGGCGTGCCAGGGGCCTGGCCGTGGCGCTTTGCAGTACCACCGTGCCGATGATTACGGCGAAGGTGAGCGGCACCAGCAGCAAGGCGTCCTGGTGGCCGGCCTGGTGCAGGCGAATGGCGAAGATCGCCGAAACGGCGGCGGCAACGATGCCGCGTGGCGCAATCCAGGCCAGCAATGCACGTTCCCGCCAGCTGAGTGTCGAGCCCAGTGTGGCCAGCCATACGTTGAGCGGTCGCGCCAGCAACTGGATCACCAGCAACAGTGCCAGTACCGCTGGGCCTAGGCCCAGCAGGGCATGCAGGTCGAGGCGCGCAGCCAGCAGGATGAACAGGCCGGAAATCAGCAGCACGCTGAGGTTTTCCTTGAAATGCAGGATCTGCCGCACATCAACTCCGCGCATGTTGGCCAGCCACATGCCCATTACGGTCACGGCCAGCAGCCCGGATTCGTGCACGATCTGGTTGGCGGCGATGAAAATACCCAGCACTGCCGCCAGCGATGCGAGGTTGTGCAGGTACTCCGGCAGCCACTGCTCGCGCATGATCTGCCCAAGCAGCCAGCCCCCGGCCGCGCCCAGGGAAGTACCGCAGAAAATGACCCCGGCGAAAGTAATGAGGCTCTGGACCAGGCCATTGCCGTCTGCACTGGCGATGATGAAGCTGTACACCACCACCGCGAGCAGTGCGCCGATCGGGTCGATCATGATCCCTTCCCAGCGCAGGATGTTGGCGATGGTCGACTTGGGGCGCACCACGCGCAGCATCGGCACGATCACGGTGGGGCCGGTGACCAGGGTCAGGGTGCCGAACAGAATCGCCAGCGGCCAGTCGAACCCCAGCAGCCAGTGGGTCGCCAGGGCGATGATCAGCCAGGTGACCAAGGCGCCCACAGTGACCAGGCGATGCACCACACTGCCGATTTCGCGCCATTGCGACAGGTGCAGCGTCAGGCTGCCTTCGAACAGAATCAGCGCCACTGCCAGCGACACCAGCGGCATCAGCAACGGGCCGAACAATGCCTCGGGGTCAAGCCAGCCCAGCGCCGGGCCGGCAATGATCCCGGCCAGCAGCAGAAACAGGATTGCCGGTAGCTTCAGGCGCCAGGCCAGCCATTGGCAGGCAAGCGCCGCGGCGCCTATGCCGCCGACGCTGAGAAGTATCTGCTCTTCGCGCATGTGGGCTCCCTATGGCTGCAGTGTTATGAAAGACTAAGCGTCAATCCGCCGTTTGCCACTGAGTTTTCATGCCTGCCCTCGACCACCCCCTGATCGACGAGTTTCTCGACGCCCTGTGGCTTGAGAAAGGCCTGTCCGACAACACCCGCGTGTCCTACCGCAGCGACCTGGCCCTGTTCAATGGCTGGCTGCAGGAGCGCTCGGTCAGCCTGCCCGACGCGGGGCGCGAGTTGATCCTCGACCACCTGGCCTGGCGCCTCGACCAGGGCTACAAGCCACGCTCCACGGCGCGCTTCCTCTCCGGCCTGCGCGGTTTCTTCCGTTACTTGCTGCGGGAAAAGCTGGTGGCCATCGACCCGACCCTGCAAGTCGACATGCCGCAACTGGGCAAACCACTGCCCAAGTCGCTTTCCGAAGCGGATGTCGAAGCCTTGCTGCAAGCCCCGGACCTGGGCGAAGCCATCGGCCAGCGCGACCGTGCCATGCTCGAAGTGCTTTACGCCTGCGGCCTGCGTGTCACCGAACTGGTCAGCCTGGCCCTCGACCAGGTCAACCTGCGCCAGGGTGTGCTGCGGGTGATGGGCAAGGGCAGCAAAGAGCGCCTGGTACCCATGGGCGAAGAGGCGGTGGTGTGGCTGGAACGTTACCTGCGCGACGGCCGCGCCGAGCTGCTGAACGGCCGCCCCAGCGACGTGCTGTTTCCCAGCCTGCGTGGCGAGCAGATGACCCGCCAGACCTTCTGGCACCGCATCAAGCACCACGCCCGGGTGGCCGGCATCGACAAACCGCTGTCGCCACACACCCTGCGCCATGCCTTCGCCACCCACCTGCTCAACCACGGTGCCGACTTGCGCGTGGTGCAGATGCTGCTGGGCCATAGCGACCTGTCGACCACGCAGATCTACACCCACGTCGCCAAGGCCCGCCTGCAGCAACTGCATGCCCAGCACCACCCGCGTGGATGAATGTTTTTCATGTTCCGCCGACCGGTCCTTGCAAGGCCCTTCACCGGCGGTGTGATGTGGTAGGCTTGGGCGGTTTGCACCAAGGGCCGCACGGCCACCGCGTATTTTCCGCAGGTGGCGCCCTCCGGCCCCTGTCCGCCTTCAGGAGTTTCCATGCGCGTGATCAAGATGTTCGCCGCCGCCGCGTTGGCGCTGGCCAGTACCTTTGCCGTTGCTGCGGCAGCCGATAGCAATGCCGGTGCCGAGCAGGCCATCCGTAAATCGCTGCAAAACCTTGAGCTGGAAGTACCCGTGGAAAGCGTGGCCAGCAGCCCGCTCAACGGCCTGTATGAAGTCAAGCTGCAGGGCGGCCGTGTGCTGTACGCCAGCGCCGACGGCCAGTTCGTGATGCAGGGCTACCTGTTCCAGATCCAGGACGGCAAGCCGGTCAACCTCACCGAAAAAACCGAGCGTCAGGGCATCGCCAAGCTCATCAACGGCATTCCAGCCGCCGAGATGGTGGTTTATCCTGCCAAGGGCGAGACCAAGTCGCACATCACCGTGTTTACTGATACCACCTGCCCGTACTGCCACAAGCTGCACGCCGAAGTGCCTGAGCTGAACCGTCGCGGTATCGAAGTGCGCTATGTCGCCTTCCCGCGCCAGGGCCTCGGCTCGGCGGGTGACCAGCAACTGCAGGCCGTGTGGTGCTCCAGCGACCGCCGTGCTGCGATGGACAAGATGGTCGAAGGTGAAGAAATCAAGGCTGCCAAGTGCGCCAACCCGGTCGGCAAGCAGTTCCAGCTGGGCCAGTCGATCGGCGTCAATGGCACGCCGGCCATCGTCCTTGAAAGCGGCCAGGTCATTCCGGGCTACCAGCCGGCGCCGCAGGTCGCCAAGCTGGCACTTGCCAAGTAATCCAATTCAATACGCCGTCGTCATGGGGTGACGGCATGTTTCACGGCCGGCATAGGTGTCGGCCGTTCAATGGGGAGTTCACAGTGAAACCGGTCAAAGTAGGCATCTGTGGGTTGGGGACCGTCGGTGGCGGAACCTTCAATGTACTTCAGCGCAACGCCGAGGAGATTGCCCGCCGTGCCGGGCGCGGTATTGAAGTGGCACAGATCGCCATGCGCTCGCAGAACCCGAACTGCCAGATTACCGGTACCCCCATTACCGCTGATGTGTTCGAAGTTGCGAGCAACCCGGAAATCGACATTGTCATCGAGCTGATCGGTGGCTACACCGTGGCCCGCGACCTGGTGCTCAAGGCCATCGAAAACGGCAAGCATGTGGTCACCGCCAACAAGGCGCTGATTGCCGTGCACGGTAACGAAATCTTCGCCAAGGCCCGCGAGAAGGGCGTGATCGTCGCCTTCGAAGCGGCCGTGGCCGGTGGTATCCCGGTGATCAAGGCCATCCGCGAGGGCCTGTCGGCCAACCGCATCAACTGGCTGGCCGGCATCATCAACGGCACTGGCAACTTCATCCTTACCGAAATGCGTGAGAAGGGCCGTGCCTTCCCGGACGTGCTGGCCGAAGCCCAGGCGCTGGGCTATGCCGAAGCCGACCCGACCTTCGATGTCGAAGGCATCGACGCCGCGCACAAGCTGACCATCCTGGCGTCGATCGCCTTTGGTATCCCGCTGCAGTTCGACAAAGCCTACACCGAAGGCATCACCCAGCTGACCACTGCTGACGTGAACTACGCCGAGGCCCTGGGCTACCGCATCAAGCACCTGGGTGTGGCCCGTCGCACCGCCGAAGGCATCGAGCTGCGCGTGCACCCGACGCTGATCCCGGCCGACCGCCTGATCGCCAACGTCAACGGCGTGATGAACGCGGTCATGGTCAATGGTGACGCCGCCGGTTCTACCCTGTACTACGGTGCAGGCGCCGGCATGGAGCCTACTGCTTCGTCGGTGGTCGGCGACCTGGTCGACGTGGTCCGTGCCATGACTTCCGACCCGGAAAACCGCGTGCCGCACCTGGCCTTCCAGCCGGATTCGCTGTCGGCCCACCCGATCCTGCCGATCGAAGCCTGCGAAAGCGCCTACTACCTGCGCATCCAGGCCAAGGATCACCCGGGCGTACTGGCCCAGGTGGCCAGCATCCTCTCGGAGCGTGGCATCAACATCGAGTCGATCATGCAGAAGGAAGCCGAGGAGCAGGACGGCCTGGTGCCGATGATCCTGCTGACCCATGGCGTGGTCGAGCAGCGCATCAACGACGCCATCGTCGCCCTGGAAGCCCTGCAGGACGTAGTCGGCAAGGTCGTGCGCATCCGCGTCGAGCAGCTCAACTAACAAAATTAGTGCCGTCGGGCCGCCAGCGCGGCCCGGGCCTCAGCATCGAAGGTTTGCACCCATGCGCTATATCAGTACCCGCGGCCAGGCACCGGCCCTGAATTTCGAAGACGTGCTGCTGGCTGGCCTGGCCAGCGATGGCGGCCTGTATGTGCCGGAAAACCTGCCACGCTTCACCCAGGAAGAAATCGCCTCGTGGGCCGGCCTGCCGTACCACGAACTGGCCTTCCGGGTGATGCGCCCGTTCGTCGAAGGCAGCATTGCCGACGCCGACTTCAAGAAGATCCTCGAAGAAACCTACGGCGAGTTCGCCCACGCCGCGGTGGCCCCGCTGCGTCAGCTGAACAGCAACGAGTGGGTGCTGGAGCTGTTCCACGGCCCGACCCTGGCGTTCAAGGACTTTGCCCTGCAATTGCTCGGCCGTCTGCTCGACCACGTACTGGCCAAGCGCAACGAGCGTGTGGTGATCATCGGCGCCACCAGTGGTGACACCGGCTCCGCCGCCATCGAAGGCTGCCGCCGTTGCGACAACGTCGACATCTTCATCCTGCACCCGCACCAGCGCGTGTCGGAAGTGCAGCGCCGGCAGATGACCACCATCTTCGGTGACAACATCCACAACATCGCCATCGAAGGCAACTTCGACGACTGCCAGGAAATGGTCAAGGCCAGCTTCGCTGACCAGTCGTTCCTCAAAGGCACGCGCCTGGTGGCCGTCAACTCGATCAACTGGGCGCGGATCATGGCCCAGATCGTCTACTACTTCCACGCTGCCCTGCAGTTGGGTGGCCCGGCGCGTTCCGTGGCGTTCTCGGTGCCGACCGGCAACTTCGGCGACATCTTCGCCGGTTACCTGGCGCGCAACATGGGCCTGCCGGTCAGCCAGCTGATCGTTGCCACCAACCGCAACGACATCCTGCACCGCTTCATGAGCGGCAACCAGTACGTCAAGGAAACCCTGCACGCGACCCTGTCGCCGTCGATGGACATCATGGTCTCGTCCAACTTCGAGCGCCTGCTGTTCGACCTGCATGGCCGCAACGGTGGCGCCATTGCCGAACTGATGGCCAACTTCAAGCAAGGTGGTGGCTTCAGCGTCGATCAAGACCGCTGGACCGAAGCGCGCAAGCTGTTCGACTCGCTGGCAGTAAGCGACGAGCAAACCTGCGAGACCATCGCTGATGTGTTCGCCGCCACCGGTGAAGTACTCGACCCGCACACCGCAATCGGCGTCAAGGCCGCCCGTGAGTGCCGCCGCAGCCTGGACACGCCGATGGTGGTGCTGGGTACCGCGCACCCGGTCAAGTTCCCGGAAGCAGTGGAGAAGGCCGGCGTGGGCAAGGCACTGGAGCTGCCAGCGCACCTCAGCGACCTGTTCAGCCGTGAAGAGCGTTGCACGGTACTGGCCAATGACCTGAAGGCTGTGCAGGGCTTTGTCAGCCAGCACGGTAACCGCGGCAAGCCGCTGTAACCGCGTTGCTTTCTGGGGCTGCTTTGCAGCCCTATCGCGACACAAGGCCGCTCCCACAGGAGGAACGCACTCTCTTGTGGGAGCGGCCTTGTGTCGCGAAAGGGCCGCAAAGCGGCCCCAAAATCTCGGACTTTTCCCTCAGTCCAATCAGAAGCGTCCTATTCAGGCGCACCCCGTGCAACGCCTAACTTAGCCGGTCCTCCCACCAGGAGCGGCTCATGCACCAGACCTCCGTGTTGATCCACCAGGCGCGCCCATCGCACCAGATCCTCCTGCACCAGGCCCTCAATGCCCAGGGCGTCTTCGACGTGCGCATCAGCGCAAACAGCACTGACCTCGACGCCTGCCTCGGCGCGGAGCGTCGCCCCGACTTGCTGATCCTCGACCACGCCATGCCAACCCAGGCCGGCCTTGCCTTGCTTGCCCGGCAGCACCGAGCGCGCGCACTGCTGTTTGTCGGCCAGCCCGGCACAAAGCTCCACAACCTTGCCCAGGAAGCCAGAAAACGTGGCCTGTGGGTGCTCGCCGAGCTGCCCTGGCCGCTGTCAATGCCGCGCCTGCAGCATGCCTTGCAAACGCTGCAGGTGCGCCCTTGGCGGCGTATTCAAACTGTCACATCAGCCCCGCATGCTCACTGAAGCAGGCGCACTAAAACGAAACTTTCCGCTGCGCCTGTTGGTCAGTCCCTCTATATCCCACCACGCAGCGAGTGATCCGGATGGAAAGAATCTGCAGACTGCTCAACGACGCCCTGACCCCCTATCAGACCCACCTCGGCACCGCCGATGCCTGCGGTAATCGGCAATTGACCGTTCACGACCACCTCGCCGGCATCACCTTGCGACGCACGGTCAGCGAGCGCCAGTTGCAGGAGCAACGCCTGTTGATTGATTTGGTGGACGGCCTGCACCGTGACCTGCAGATAGCCGAAGGGCGCTTGCAGCCTTGTGTGATCGCTGCACTGCAGCAGCGTCAGCAACCCAGGGGAACCTTTGCCTGAGTGGCCAATCAGAGCATGTAGGGGCAGCCAGCCAGTGCTTTGCTCCGGCGCTGGCGAGGCTGTCACGGGAAGTCCCCAAGGACTTTCGCTTGGCCCCGGGCGTCTTCCCCAGCGTCCGGGGTTTCTTTTTATGGTCAACACAGTTCCCTGTAGGAGCGCGTAGGTCGCCGCTATTGCTCTTCGAAGAAACGCCGGCTCTCTTCCAGGTAATCTTCTCGCAACGCCGGATCCAGCCAGTGAGCATAGAGCCCGGGCAGCACATCCCGGCGTAGCGCCGGCAACAGCTGGTCAATATGCGCCACCGCAGCACGCCCCAGTTCGCTGTCCGAGCACCCCACATGCAGAAACTGATAACGCTCCACCCCCTGCACTGGATGAAACTGGTAGTTAGCCAGTGACCCACCTTGCTGCTGTATGAGGTAGCGCACTTCGGGCCAATAGCCGAGCACCATGCGCAAGCGCCCCAGTTGCTGCATTTGCAGCAGGTTGGCGGTAGCGTCGCTACCGTAGTGGCGGCTGAGCGCGCTGTCGGGCAACAGGCGCAGAATACTGTCGATCTGCGTGCCGTAGCTGCGCTCGGCAACAATCCCCAGCTTCAGCGAGGCATTGCTCAGCAGGCCATGCAGGTCCACTTGCTGGCCATCCAGGTACGGCGCCACCAGCGCCTGGTTTTCCTTGCGCAACACCAGGCCGCCGCTAAGTACACCCAGCGATGGCAGGGAGAAACGCACGAATTCGGCACGTTCCGGTGTCCACAACAGGGTCGGGTCGCAGGTAAAGGTGTTGCGATCCTGCAGCATCTGGATACCGCGAGCGCGGGTGACTCGCAAGATGGTGTGGTCGTATTCGGGCATTTGCTCGATCAGCAGGGGCAACAGCTGGTCGATCACCCCTTGGCCTTTCTGCTGCCCTTCAAGAATGGTAAACGGTGGCAAGTCACGCACCAGCCAGAAGATGCGTTCCTTGGCGCTGGCAGGCTGCAGCAGCAATGCGGGCAACAACCCGCACAGCAGGAACAGCTGGCGTAAACAACGGGTAGCGTACATGGGCCAGAGCCGCGCCAGGGTCAGACCGTGCCTGCTTGGCGCAGGTTGGCGATGGCCGCGGCGTCGTAGCCCAGGCCGCCGAGCAGCGCCTCGGTGTGTTCGCCCAGCGCCGGGCCGACCCATTCGGTGGAACCTGGGGTGTCCGACAGCTTGGGCACGATGCCGGGCATCTTGAAAGGCTTGCCGTCCGGTAGCTTGGCCTGCAGGAACATTTCCCGCGCCAGGTATTGCGGGTCGCTGAACATGTCTTCGGCCGAATAGATGCGGCTGGCGGGCACCTCGGCGCTGGTCAGCACCTGCATCAGTTGCTCCAGCGGCAGGCTGTTGGCCCAGCGGTCGATTACCCCGTACAGCTCGTCGCGGCGCAGGTCCCGGCCATCGTTGGTGGCCAGCGTCGGGTCATTGGCCAGGTCGTCGCGGCCAATGGCTTGCATGAAGCGCTTGAAGATCGCATCGCCGTTGGCACCGATCTGCACATGCTTGCCGTCGGCGCTGGTATGGATGGAGGAGGGCGTGATGCCTGGCATGATGTTGCCGGTGCGTTCGCGAATAAAGCCGAACACATCGAACTCCGGGACCATGCTTTCCATCATGGCGAAGATTGCCTCGTACAGCGCCACGTCCACCACTTGGCCCTGGCCGCCATTGACTTCCCGGTGGCGCAGGGCCATCAGCGCGCCGATCACCCCCCATAGGGCGGCAATCGAGTCACCGATGGAAATACCCGTGCGCACCGGTGGGCGGTCGTGGAAACCGGTGATGTAGCGTAGGCCGCCCATCGACTCGCCTACCGCGCCGAAGCCCGGCTGGTCTTTCATCGGCCCGGTCTGGCCAAAGCCCGACAGGCGCACCATCACCAGGCGCGGGTTGAGCGCATGCAGCACGTCCCAGCCCAGACCGAGTTTTTCCAGCACGCCCGGGCGGAAGTTCTCGATCAGGATGTCGGCTTCGGCCAGCAGCTTCTTCAGAATCTCGCGGCCCTCGGGGTGCTTGAGGTTGAGGGTGAGCGACTGCTTGTTGCGCGCCTGCACGAACCACCACAGCGAGGTACCCTCGTACAGTTTGCGCCACTTGCGCAGCGGGTCGCCGCCATCGGGCGATTCGACCTTGACCACCTCGGCGCCAAATTCGGCGCAGATACGCGAGGCGAACGGCCCGGCGATCAGGGTGCCGAGTTCGACAACTTTGAGGCCGGCGAGGGGTTTGCTGGGCGTCGACATGTGGCATCCGTGGCAGCTGGGCAGAGCCGTGGTTTTATCATAGGTCCGCAGCGGCAGATACTGCTGCGGCGCAACGAAAGGCAGGATCGGTTAGACTGTGCCACTTTTCTTTGCCCAAGAAGCCCGTCGACCATGGCCCAGCCGTCCACCACCTACAAATTCGAACTGAACCTGACCGACCTCGACCGCGGCGTGTACGAAAACGTCCGTCAGACCATCGCCCGCCACCCTTCGGAAACCGAAGAGCGCATGGCCGTGCGCCTGCTGGCCTATGCCCTGTGGTACAACGAGAACCTGTCGTTCGGCCGCGGCCTGTCCGACGTCGACGAAGCGGCGCTGTGGGAAAAGAGCCTGGACGATCGTATCCTGCACTGGATCGAAGTGGGCCAGCCGGACGCCGACCGCCTGACCTGGTGCTCGCGCCGTACCGAGCGTACCAGCCTGCTGGCCTACGGCAGCCTGCGTGTATGGCAGAACAAGGTGGTAGACGCGGTCAAGGGCCTGAAGAACCTGAGCATCGCCGCGGTGCCACAGGAGGTGCTGGAAACCCTCGCTACCGACATGCCACGCACCATCAAGTGGGACGTGATGATCAGCGAAGGCACCTTGTTCGTCACCGATGACCGTGGCCAGCACGAAGTGCAGCTGGAATGGCTGATGGGTGAGCGTGGCTGAATGACCCATGCGTATTGAACCCCGCCCTCTGCCGTCGACCCTGCCATTTCTGGGTAACCTGCCACCCTTGCTGACCCGCCTGTACGCCGCGCGCGGCGTGCAGAGCGAGGCCGAGCTGGACAAAAGTCTGGCGCGCCTGCTGCCGTATCAGCAGCTCAAGGGCATCGAGGCCGGCGTGGACCTGCTGGTCGAGGCTCTCGACCAGCGCCAGCGTATTCTCATCGTCGGCGACTTCGATGCCGACGGCGCCACTGCCAGTACCGTCGGGGTGCTGGGCCTGCGCCTGCTGGGTGCGGCCCATGTCGATTACCTGGTGCCCAACCGCTTCGAATACGGCTACGGCCTGACCCCGGAAATCGTCGAGGTGGCCCTGCAGCGCCAGCCGCAGTTGCTGATCACCGTGGACAATGGCATTTCCAGTGTCGACGGGGTGGCCGCCGCCAAGGCTGCCGGGCTCAAGGTGCTGGTCACCGACCACCACCTGCCGGGCGCGGAGTTGCCCCATGCCGACGCCATCATCAACCCCAACCAGCCGGGTTGCAGCTTCCCGAGCAAGTCGCTGGCCGGGGTAGGGGTGATCTTCTACGTGCTGATGGCCCTGCGTGCACGCCTGCGCAGCCTGGGCCGCTACGAGACGCAGCCCCAGCCGAATATCGGCGAACTGCTCGACCTGGTGGCGCTGGGCAGCGTCGCCGACGTGGTGCCGCTGGACGCCAACAACCGTATCCTGGTGCACCAGGGCCTGGAGCGCATCCGCGCCGGTCGCGCCCGGCCGGGGCTGAAGGCCATTCTTGAAGTGGCGAGCCGTGATCATCGGCGTATTACATCGACGGACCTTGGTTTCATCCTCGGCCCACGCCTGAACGCTGCCGGGCGTTTGGACGACATGAGCCTGGGCATCGAATGCCTGCTGAGCGAAGACGCCGCCCTGGCCCAGGACATGGCCCAGCAGCTGGACGACCTGAACAAGGACCGCAAGAACATCGAACAGGGCATGCAGCGCGAGGCCCTGGCCCAGCTCAAGGACCTGCCGGTCGAGTCGATGCCGTATGGTTTGTGCCTGTTCGATGCCGACTGGCACCAGGGCGTGATCGGTATTCTGGCGTCGCGCCTGAAGGAGCGGTACCACCGGCCAACCATCGCTTTTGCTGACGCAGGCGAGGGCATGCTCAAAGGCTCGGCGCGTTCGGTGCCGGGGTTCCATATTCGTGATGCGCTGGATGCCGTGGCGGCGCGCCACCCGCAACTGATCAGCAAGTTCGGCGGCCACGCCATGGCTGCCGGGTTGTCGTTGCCCGAGGCCAATTTCCCGGCCTTTGCCGAGGCGTTCGACGAAGAGGTGCGGCGCCAGCTGCGTGAGGAAGACCTGACGGGCCGGTTGCTGTCCGATGGCAGCCTGGCAGTAGAGGAATTCCACCTCGAACTGGCCAAGGCCCTGCGCCACGCCGGGCCTTGGGGCCAGCACTTCCCTGAGCCGCTGTTCCATGGCGTGTTCCAGCTGGTGGAGCAACGTGTGGTCGGCGAGCGGCACCTGAAGGTGGTGCTCAAGAGCGAATGTGGCTCGGTGCGGCTGGACGGCATTGCCTTTGGCATCGACCGTGAAGTGTGGCCGAACCCGACGGTGCGCTGGGTGGAGCTGGCGTACAAGCTGGATGTGAACGAGTTTCGCGGTAATGAAAGTGTGCAGTTGATGATTGCCCACATGGAGCCGCGCTGATTGCAATTTCGGGGGCTGCTTTGCAGCCCATCGCCGGCAAGCCAAGCGCGACTCCTGTGGGAGCGGGCATGTCGAGGCGTCGAACCGCCGCGAACACCGGCAAAGCCGGTGCCATCCACCAAGTTGCCTGCTTCGCGGGTAAACCCGCTCCCACAGATACAATTGCTATTGGCTCATCTCGGATTGCCTTTTGCGCTTCCGGTTTTGCCAGTGCATTACGCCTGCTGCGATGAATGAAACCAGGCTCAGCAATGAGAAGAACACAATTCCCTCCAAAAGACCGCGGTTGTATTTTTCGATCACATACTCCTTGAGCGCGGGCTCGTACAGGACTCCGCTTCCGGTCGATAGCCGCCTGATAATAGGACCAGTCAAAGCATCTTCGATCTCGGCAAAGAGCGGTGTCTTCTCGTTGATGTTGGCAGCGTCATAACGCGCTTTATGTGTATATACCCGACGTTGGGTGACTTGTCCGCTTGGCTCTTTGTATGCAATACGAAAAGTGTAAAGCGACCTGTCGTAATCCCAGGTTTCAGGTGCGGATGCAAGCGCTGCTCTAACGCTTACCCAAGGAGCGGTTACAGGCTCTGCTGCTTCTTTCCACACTGTAAGGTGTGCGAGTGCAAGACAGGCAAAAAAAGTGCCTACGAATAACAGGGAGGTCACCCGTTTAGCCGGCTCCAAAGCACGCATCATTTGGAGCCACGACGACCAAGTCAGCATCGGAAAAAATCCATCGGTTCGCTTTGGTTAACGGTATTTATCTTGCTGCGGAGCGGAGCAACAGGCATATTTGTCTTGGCCTCCACCTATTATAGTGGTGATCGAGGGGATTGGTCCTGTCGGTACTTGCCCATTAACGCTTTCGATTCCTATTGTTATCGAAGCTCCCCCTCCATTTGCAGGAGGGTTAGGGGGTGCAATAGGTGGGTTGACACCTCCCGGCTGTATTATTGGCTGATTGATAGTGAATGATTCTAAAGTTCTGGTGTCCAGTTTGATCTCCAACGTGTCCGGGTTCCACGTGATAACTTGTATTAGTCCCCCGAAATGCTCATGTATAGATTGTGGGTCTGTTATTGTCAGATTTGGCGCCAGTATCGGATTTGCGGTCTCTTTCGTTATGTCGTGTTTAATGAGTGCTTCGACTATCGGAGTGATTGTTCTTTGGATTTTTTCTGCCAGTGCCGAATTGTAAGTTCCAATTAGGCTGGCTCCCAGTGATATGGCGGTGAAAGTGCCTGCGACCCAAGGTGCGGCTATTAGTATTGCGAAACCCGCTACGGCGCCTGCTACATTACCTACAAGGCTGACGTAGTCCCCTATATTCGGCTCGTCGTTAGGCTGGTACTCGGCAACAATTTTCAGAAAGGTTACCGTGCCCGCCAAGGTGTTGGTGACGATATTTATAAACGGAACTGCGCCTGCAGTCATTTGCGTAACTGACAGTACAGAAGCAATTGCGCTGGTTGTCTGGGCACCCTGTACTACAAGTGTGAAACCCTGCATGTCAGTGTTGAACTGATCGTGAACTGCGGCGGCTGCGCCTGCTTGGAACCCAGGCCTCCCCACCCTATCCACCATGGCGACGAATATCTCGACCCGTTTAGTCATATTTTAAAATCCTTGTTTATTGTCTTGAAAGCAATGGTGGTGCGCAGACGGTCGCAGTCTATGGTTGGTGATTTAGCTCGGTGCGGCATTTCACCGTCGAAGATTGCAATACGTCTTGGTTTGGGTAGTGCCGCAGCGATAACGTCAGTCTTGGCGTCATTGCAGAATAAAAGCTCACCTCCCCACGTCGTTGCCCAGTAGTCGTTACAGAAAAGGACTGCGGTATGCCCAGGCTCGCTTGGCAGGTTGTCTCGGTGAATTGGGCTGTCCTGCCCAGCGGTCTGGCCGTTTGCATACACGCCGATGAGTCTGGAGTTTTTCATGTGCTCAGCACATAAACGTTTCCAGATGTTGATGAGAAACCCCCAGCGCTCGTTTGCAGCCAGTTCTTGTTCACAACATTCCAGTAATTCACGCTTGCTCCCTGCAATGAAGAAATGCCAGCAGGGGCGAGCGAAGGGCGTAGAATTTACTGGCCAGTCATATCGCCAAAGGGTGTGTGAGAACGCGTTGTTAAGTCTGGCTTGTTCATCAAGTGTAATGGCATTATCTAGAATGCTTATGTCACTTGAAACGAATTGTCTTTGCATTGGCTATGTCTCAAATCTTGTACAATGCCTTGAAGGCTGTTAGCCAGGTAATGGTGGCTGGTGCAAGGAGACATTAGCCGCTTGGTATCCTAGGTTCGATAGGATATGAGAGTTACTGATTGAAAAGAATTTCCGAAGCAGATGTGGCTCTTGAGGCAATTGGCTGTGGGAAATATTCCGTTGCCCCGGTGTGCCGGGGCAAGAAGGTATACATGGGGGAGGTGACCCATTCATGTATGGAGTAATTACTGGCCCTTAGCCGAGTAACAGTGATGTCGACCTCAACGCGACATACCTAACTCGGCATCATCCATCAACGCCTTGGCCATCGCACTCAAGTAGTGCGCAGCCCAGATCATCATGGGTTTCTCATCCATCAGCCCGACGATGGTCAGTTCACGTACGTAGCCCATCAATTCGGATGCCTGATCACGGGCGTCCCGGCAGGGAATGCCTGCTTCGATGCGAAACAGTGGGTGGGTCTGGTTTTCACCTTGGAAGAAAGTGGTTTTGCCGACGGTGAACTGGGTGTCTTCTGTAGTCATTGTTATAGCAATTCCTTGAAGGTTAAAGGAGTTGCCACCGCCGTTTCCACACGAAGGGCGGCAACTGTATGCAGGGTGGAAAACCGGTCTTCAAGGACCCGGTAGGCCAAAAGGCCTCCCGCATACAGCTGCCATTACAACAGGCACTTGAAGATTGACCGGGTTTCCACACCCGCATCGCTAGATTTCAGCGACCTGGAAAGCCTAAGTGGCAGAGTTTCCAGGAACAATCAGACGCCAGTCGACAGGACTTGTAGGGTATTTCTTCAGGCTGGGAATCACCATATCTGGGTTGTAGGGGATATCTGAAATGCCTGTCAGGGTGTTTGGCTGTGGCGGCGGTTTGGGCTGCCAGGTGCCTGCCTTTAGTGTGATGTCGCCTATGAAATCGAGCGCCGCCCGCGCGGCGCATCGCGAGCAAGCTCGCTCCTACATCTGTTTCGGGCCAGTTACGCCTGAAGCAGAGGCGCGCCCCCCTTGGCCTCCACCTCGATTTTGTGTGGGGCAAACAAGGCGGTCGCGCGCGTTGGCACAGGAGGTACTGGCCCGAAACAGATGTAGGAGCGAGCTTGCTCGCGATGCGCCGCGCGGGCGGCGCTCGATTTCATAGGCGACATCACACTCAAGACGAACCCCCCGCACCCCCACCCAAAATCCCACGGTACCTTCCCCCCAACCATTCTGGTCTAGTCTGAAGAATGACCGGACCCGGGCCAGGGACGTGCAATTGAGTGTCCGGGCCGGATCACCATTGGAGTCCTTGGGAGGTGCCCTCATGAGCCTGCTGCTCGAGCCTTACACCCTGCGTCAGCTGACCCTGCCCAACCGCATCGCCGTGTCGCCGATGTGCCAGTATTCCGCCGTCGATGGCCTGGCCAACGACTGGCACCTTGTTCATTTAGGCAGCCGCGCCGTGGGTGGTGCGGGCCTGGTGATCACTGAAGCCGTGGCGGTCACCGCCGATGGCCGTATCACCGCCGAAGACCTCGGCCTGTGGGACGATGCGCAGATCGCCCCGCTGCAACGCATCACCCGCTTCATCACCGCCCAGGGCGCCGTGCCCGGCATTCAGCTGGCCCACGCAGGGCGCAAGGCCAGCACCTATCGCCCATGGCTGGGCAAGCCAGGCAGCGTCAAGCTGGAAGAGGGCGGTTGGCAGCCGGTGGGGCCGTCGAAGATCGCCTTCGACCCGCAGCACACACCGCCGCGCGAGCTGACCCAGGACGAGATCCAAGGCGTGATCGGCGCTTTTGTCGCCTCGACCGAACGCGCCTTGAAGGCTGGTTTCAAGGTGGTGGAAATCCACGCCGCCCATGGCTACTTGCTGCACCAGTTCCTCTCGCCGCTGAGCAACCAGCGCCGCGACGAATACGGTAGCTGCTTCGAAAACCGTATTCGCCTGACCCTGCAGGTGGTCGAGGCTGTGCGCAAGGTCTGGCCTGCCGAGCTACCACTGTTCGTGCGGGTGTCGGCGACCGATTGGGTGGAGGATGGCTGGAACCCGGATGAAACCGTCGAACTGGCCCGCCGCCTGCGCGGCTTGGGTGTCGACCTGATCGACGTGTCCTCCGGCGGCACCTCGGTCAACGCCGAAATCCCCACCGGCCCCGGCTACCAGACCCGCTTCGCCGAGCGCGTGCGCAAAGAGTCGGAAATCGCCACCGGCACCGTGGGCATGATCACCGAACCGGCCCAGGCCGAGCACATCCTGCGCACCGGCCAGGCCGACATCATCTTCCTCGCCCGCGAACTGCTGCGCGACCCGTACTGGCCGCTGCATGCCGACGACGACCTGGGTGGCAACAAGGCTACCTGGCCGGCGCAATACCAACGCGCCACCAGCCGGGCCAACCCGATTCACGAGTCGGACCTGAGGGATTGACCTGACATTTTACCGACGGCATGCGCGGATCCTGTGGGAGCGGGTTTACCCGCGAAGAAGGCGACTCGGTGTATGGCACCGGCTTTGCCGGTGTTCGCGGGTGAACCCGCTCCCACAGAGGTCGTGCAAAATCACGGTTTGGTATTTGCTCCTGTTTCCTTGATTACTTCCAGATAGTCATCCACTGCCTCTTTGAATGCGGCAGACAGTATCCTGCGTGACCGAGCATGAAACCCGACAATATCGGGAGTTACGCAAAGCTGACCGACCCATAAGCGGTCTTCCTTGCTGTATTTAACCTTTGCTCTTAGTCCTAGATATTCCATGTATCTGGCCCTCAACCTATTCTGATGACTGCAAGATAGAGGATTTAGCATTGGGAATGGGCTGAGCCAATTGTAGGAAAGCGCCTGGATTGAGGTGCCGGCCCCAATCCAGGCTTTACGCTCAATGCTTGATCATCACATGCCGCACACAGGTGTAATCCTCCAGCCCATACATCGACATGTCCTTGCCATACCCCGAATGCTTCTGCCCGCCATGGGGCATTTCGCTGACCAGCATGAAGTGGGTATTCACCCAGGTGCAGCCATACTGCAGGCGTGCGGCCAGGCGGTGGGCGCGGCCGGTGTCGCGGGTCCAGACCGATGAGGCCAGGCCGTAGTTGGAGTCATTGGCCCATTCCAGTGCCTGCGCTTCGTCGCTGAAGCGGGTGACCGACACTACCGGGCCGAACACCTCATTGCGCACGATTTCGTCGTCCTGCAGGGCGTCGGCCAGTACGGTTGGTTCGAAGAAGAAGCCATCACCGTCAAGCGCCTTGCCACCGGTCACCAGGCGAATGTGTGGCTGGGCGATGGCCCGTTGCACCAGGCCGGCCACCTTGTCGCGGTGCTGGGCACTGATCAGCGGCCCCAGCTCGGTGTCCTCGGCCTCCTGCAGGCCCGGCTTGAGGCTGGCGACTGCTTTACCCAGGCGTTCGACAAAGCGCTCGTAGATGCCGTCCTGCACGTACAGGCGACAGGCGGCGGTGCAGTCCTGGCCGGCGTTGTAGAAGCCGAAGGTGCGGATACCGTCGATGGCGGCGTCGATGTCGGCATCGTCGAACACCAGCACCGGTGCCTTGCCGCCCAGTTCCATGTGCATGCGTTTCACGCTGTCGGCGGTAGCGCTGATGATGTGCGCGCCGGTGGGGATCGAGCCGGTCAGCGACACCATGCGCACCTTGGGGTGGTTGACCAGCGGGTTGCCGACGGTCTGGCCACGGCCGAAGAGAATGTTCAGCACCCCCGGTGGCAGCAGGTCCTGGGCCAGTTCGCCCAGGCGTAGGGCTGTCAGCGGGGTCAGCTCGGAGGGCTTGATCACCACCGTGTTGCCGGCCGCCAGGGCCGGGGCGATCTTCCACGCCAGCATCATCAGCGGGTAGTTCCACGGCGCGATTGAGGCGACCACGCCCAGCGGGTCGCGGCGGATCATCGAGGTGTGGCCTGGCAGGTATTCGCCCGCCGCCGAACCGCCCAGGCAGCGCGCCGCCCCGGCAAAGTAGCGGAACACATCGGCAATCGCCGGGATCTCGTCATTCAGCGCGGCGCTCAAGGGCTTGCCGCAGTTCTGCGATTCCAGCCGGGCCAGTTCATCGCCATGCTCTTCGATGGCGTCGGCCAACGCCAGCAAGGCTTGCGAGCGGTCCTTGGGGCTGGTTTGCGACCAGCTGTCGAAGGCTTGGTCGGCGGCGCGTACGGCGCTGTCCACCTGGGCCTCGGTGGCTTCGTTGATCTGCGCCAGGGCAGTGCCCAGCGCCGGGTTGAGCACGGTCCAGGCCGGGCCTTCGCCAGCCACCAGGTGACCATTGATCAGCATCTGCGTTTGCATCGGGGACTCCTCCAGGGTCATTTGCCACTGCCCGCGACGCTTTCGCCGCCACGGGTCAGGTAATAGGCGCCAAGGATCGGCAGCATGGTCACCAGCATCACCAGCATGGCGACCACGTTGGTTACCGGCACGTCACGTGGGCGGCTGAGCTGGTTCAGTAGCCAGATCGGCAGGGTGCGCTCGTGGCCGGCGGTGAAGGTGGTGACGATGATTTCATCGAATGACAGGGCGAAGGCCAGCATGCCGCCGGCCAGCAGCGCCGAGCCAAGGTTGGGCAGGATGATGTAGCGGAAGGTTTGCCAGCCATCGGCGCCAAGGTCCATCGACGCTTCGATCAGGCTCTGCGAGGTGCGCCGCAGGCGTGCGATCACGTTGTTGTAGACGATCACCACGCAGAAGGTGGCGTGGCCGACCACGATGGTGAATATCCCCGGTTCTATGCCCAAGGTCTTGAACGCCGAGAGCAGGGCGATGCCGGTGATGATGCCGGGCAGGGCGATGGGCAGGATCAGCATCAGCGAAATGCTCTCCTTGCCGAAAAAGCTGCGCCGGTACAGCGCCGCCGAGGCCAGCGTACCGAGCACCAGGGCAATCAGCGTGGCCAGGCAGGCCACCTGCAGCGACAGCTTGATCGCTTCCAACACATCGGGCCGGGCGAAGGCCACGGCGAACCACTTCAGGGTAAAGCCCTTGGGCGGGAAGCTGAACGCCGCGTCTTCGGTGTTGAAGGCGTACAGGAAGATGATCAGGATCGGGAAGTGCAAGAACAGCAACCCGCCCCAGGCCGCCAGGCGCAGCCCGGTTGACGCTTTTTCAGAGTGCATCGAAGGCCCCCAGGCGCTTGACGATGGACAGGTACACTGCAATCAGCACGATCGGCACCAGGGTGAACGCGGCGGCCATCGGCATGTTGCCGATCGCCCCTTGCTGGGCATAAACCATGCTGCCAATGAAGTAACCGGGCGGGCCGACCAGTTGCGGCACGATGAAGTCGCCCAGGGTAAGCGAGAAGGTGAAGATCGAGCCGGCGGCAATACCCGGGATCGACAGCGGCAAAATCACCTGCACGAAGGTTTGCCCAGGCCGTGCGCCGAGGTCTGCCGAGGCCTGCAGCAGCGACGGTGGCAAGCGCTCCAGCGAGGCCTGGATGGGCAATATCATGAACGGCAGCCAGATGTACACGAACACCATGAAGCGCCCCAGGTGCGAGGTCGACAACGTGCTGCCACCCACGCCTGGCACCGCCAGCACGGCTTGCAGCAGGGCATCCAGGTGCAGCTGCTGGACGAACCACTGGGCTACGCCGCCCTTGGCCAGCAGCAGGGTCCAGGCGTAGGTCTTGACGATGTAGCTGGCCCACATCGGCATCATCACCGCGATGTAGAAAAACGCCTTGGTCTTGCCGCTGGTGTAGCGCGCCATGTAGTAGGCGATGGGGAAGGCCAGCACCGCGCTCGCCAGCGACACGGCCACCGCCATGCCCAGGGTACGCAGGATGATGTCGAAGTTCGACGGGTTGAACAGCGCGGCGAAATTGCCCAGGGTCAAGTCTGGGGTTACCGCCATGGTGAAGTCGTCGAAGGTATAGAAGCCCTGCCACAGCAGGTTCAGCAATGAGCCCAGGTAGATCGCGCCGAACCAGGTCAGCGGCGGTACCAGCAGCAATGCCAGGTACAGGTTAGGGCGCCGGTACAGCAGGTTGGACAGGCTGCGCAGCGTGCTCATGTCAACGGCCCTCGGTTTCCTGTAGCACCGTCATGGCCTCGCGGGGCCAGTGTGCCAGTATCCGTTGCCCGGGTTGCCAGGCTTGTGCCTGCGCTTGCCAGCGGTCGTTGGCCTGGCTTACCGCCAGCAGCTGGCCGTTGTCCAGCTGCAGCTCGTAGCGGGTGGCGCTGCCCTGATACTGGATATCGCGCAGCAGGCCACTGACCTGCACCTCGTGGCTGGTCACCACCGGGTCGCCCAGGCGGATGTGCTCGGGGCGGATGGAGAAGGGCGCCGGGTTGCCGTTGAGCGCCATGGCCAGCTCGCCACGCACCACGTTGGAGGTGCCGACGAATTCGGCAACGAAGGTGGTGGCCGGCTGCATGTACAGGTTGCGCGGTGTGTCGACCTGCTCGATACGGCCGCGGTTGAACACCGCCACCCGGTCGGACATCGACAGCGCCTCGGTCTGGTCGTGGGTGACGAAGATGAAGGTGATGCCCAGCTGACGCTGCAGCTTCTTCAATTCGCCCTGCATCTGTTCGCGCAGTTTCAGGTCCAGCGCACCGAGCGGTTCGTCCAGCAACAGCACCCGTGGCCGGTTGACCAGCGCCCTGGCCAAGGCCACGCGCTGGCGCTGGCCGCCAGACAGCTGCGCCGGCTTGCGAGCGCCGTAGCCGGCCAGGGCCACCATGGCCAGGGCTTCTTCGGCACGGCTTTGGCGTTCGGCCTTGGCCACGCCTTTTACCTTCAGGCCATAGGCGATGTTGTCCAGCACGTTCATGTGCGGGAACAGCGCGTAGTCCTGGAACACGGTGTTGACGTCACGCCGGTAGGGCGGCACGCCGGCGGCTTCCACCCCGTGGATGCGGATCGAGCCGCTGGAGGGTTGTTCGAAACCGGCGATCAGGCGCAGGCAGGTGGTCTTGCCCGAGCCGGACGGGCCGAGCATGGAGAAAAACTCGCCATCGATGATGTCGATACTGACCTGGTCGACGGCCTTGACCTCGCCGAAGGTGCGGGAAACCTGGGTGAACTGGACGGCTAGGGGCATGCTTAGGCTCCAGACAACTGACTTAATCCTGTGCTGGCCTCTTCGCGGGCACGCCCGCTCCCACAGGTATTACACAGCCATCAAGGCCGGTGCCCTACCTGTTGG
>NZ_JBDJLK010000036.1:0-56782 GCF_039673335.1 Pseudomonas sp. TWI929 | reverse complement strand
GCGCAGTACCTTGTGGGAGCGGGTTTACCCGCGAAGAGGCCAGTACAGGTTAGACGAACGAACTGAAGGAAATGTGATGGGAGGACCGACGGCCCTCCCGGAAGGGCTGCATCAGAAGGCCTTGGCCAGGTCGATCACCAACGCCCGGTAACCAACCGAGCCCGGCTGCCGGCTATGCACCTTCAGCTCCACCAGCACCTCCTGGGTCCCGCGCCGCACCTCGTTGAGCACGGTGGTGGTCAGCTTCTGCGGGGTGAGGAAGTTCACCGAAGCCGAGTAGATGAACTGGGTGTCGGTCTCGGGCCGGTAAGCCACCACCGAAGTCACCGGGCTGTACCACTCGTCGCCGCGCTCCTTGCCGTATTCCCACACCTGCTCGACCGTACCTTTGGCCTCGTCGATGCGGTATTCCACCGCCCGGCTGTAGTTGCCGTTCAACTTGGTCGGGGCAAAGCCACGGCCCCAGCCGTTATCGAACACGGTCAGCGTGCCTTTGCCGGTCAGCCAGGCGGTGTGCTGGGTCCACGACCAGTCGAAGCCTTCGCTCGCGACCGGCGTCAGCACCTTCTCACGCAGACGCTCAGGCCAGCCCTGGGGCGAGGCGAGAATCCACCTGACCTGTTTGTCGCGACCAATCTTCACTACCCCCTGGTGCCGTGCTGAAACGATGATGCTGTCGTCATCGGCGTCGTAGTCGATGGCATTGACGTGCGCCCAGTTGCGCCCGGTGCCCACACCCGGGGTGTCACCAAAGGGCAAGTCACCCTCGGCCAGCTCGTTGGCAAGTCGCTCATCCTGCTTCTGTACCCCATCCGGTAATTGGATCGCCGCCTTGCCCAGAGTCTCCAGCAGGTCGCCGCGGTACGGGTCGAGAATCTGGTTGAGGTCCCAGAAATCCAGCACATCCCCAGCCTCGTTGACCTCGATGATATGGTCGCGGATCGAGCGCACGCGCTTGCCGTCGGGCCGACGATAGTCGCTGGTACCGACCCGCAGCAGGTAAGTGCCATGGGCGGTCTCGCGGATTTCATGGGAAAAATCGGCAAACTTGTCCGGCAGGCTGCGCTGCCAGATGCGCCGGCCCAGCAGGTCGTACTTGGAGTAGGTCTGGCCCTGACCCCAGATCAGCTTGCCGTCGCGGGTCTGCTGAAAGCCCATGGTGCCGCCCAGGCTGTCACGGCGGTTGGAGTCGTGGATCTGCTCGATATCCAGGTACCAGCGCACGTCGCCATTGCTATCGGCAATCCAGTTGTTGCCCACCTGGTCCCATTCCGCCGCACCGCCCAGGGCGTTCCACTTGAAGGCACGCCCGCCCGGGATGTCACCCTGCAGATGGTTGAACAGGTACAGGCGCTGTTCAAAGCCAGGCGCCACCTTGATCGGCTCCACTTCCGGCAGCGCGGCGGTCTGCTTCGCCACCACGGGCAGGCGCACGGCCGGGGCGTAGATCTGGTATTGCTCGCGAACGCGCTCGCCGCCGAGCTTGTAGGTCACTTGCACCTGGTTGACGTGATCCGGGTACAGGCCGAATACCGGGATGCCGCCATAGGTCCACAACGAGCGGTCGGACACCTCATAGGCGATGTCCACGCCGCGCTCGCCACGCCCCAGCACGCGCACGTGCGCGGCACTCAGGGTGCGGCCGCCATCGCGGATGATGGCGGTGAGCGGCGCCAGGCGGTACGGGTTGACTACCACGTCGCCGAGCAGTGCTTCTTCGTGCTCGGGGACCTTGGCGGTCAGGCAGGCGCCTTCAGGCAATGTAGGGGTTTCGGTCTTGGCATTCATGGCAAAGCTCCTTGTGCTCAGAAGTCGTAACGGGCGGTGGCGCCGAAGGTGCGCGGGGTGCCGAGTACGCCGGCATAGCCACCGTTGGCGGAGTTCCACAGGCTGGTGAAGTAGGTTTTGTCGCCGGCGTTTTTCACCCACAGCGACAGGTCGACCACGCCGTCGCCCTGGTCCAGGCGTACACCAGCGGAAAGGTTGACCAGCGCGTAGCTGGGGATCTGGCCGAAATCGGAATCGTCGATGGTGCCCACTGCCTTCGAGCGGAAGGCATAGCTGGCGGTGACGTAGGGCTCGACATGCTCAGTGGCCTGCCACTTGTACTGGGTGTTGAGGTTGGCGATGTATTTGGAGGCGCCGACCACCTGGTGGCCAGACAAGTCGCAGGTGGCGGTGGCATTGGCCAGGCTCACCTCCGGCGGGCATGGAGCGTCCTTGTACTCGGTGTAGCGCACGTCGTTCCACGAGCCGTTGAAGTTGACCGTGAGGCCGCGAACCGGCAGCGCCGTGGCTTCGAACTCCAGGCCGCGCGAGCGCACGCTGCCGGCGTTGGCCAGGTACTGCACGCGGTTGATCTGGTCGTAGACGTTGGCCTGGTAGCCATGCACTTCGGCCCAGAACAAGTTGGTATTCAGCTGCAGGCGGCCGTCGAGCAAGGTGCTTTTCAAACCCAGTTCGGCATTGTTGACCCGCTCGGTGCCGACCAGCAGCGAGTCGGTACCCAGCCGCGGCGCGGCGCCGACAGTGAGGTTGATACCACCGGACTTCTCGCCATGGGTCAGGGTGGCATAGCCCAGCAACTGCTCGTTGAAGCGGTAGCTCAAACCCAGCAGGCCCGAGGGGCTGAAGCTGTACTGGTTGAGGTCGCCCGAATCGTAGGCGCCCACCCTGCCCTGGCGCGCCGCAGCAGCGGCCCCGGTCACCGCCGCGCCGCCTGTTGGCGCATCGCGGGTCACCCAGGCGCTTTTCTCTTCATAAGTGCCGCGCAGGCCGGCGGTGAAGTCCAGGCGGTCGGTGATGTGCCAGGTGCCCTGGGCGAACAGCGCATAGCTGTCGGTATCGATGTGGCCGTTGCCGATGGTGTCGACGTTGGCCAGGGCACCGGCCGGGGTGAGGTTCCAGATGTCCGCCTGCGGCCCGTAGAAAGTGAAGGATTTGTTGTCCAGGTCCTGCTTGAAGTAGTACGCACCCAGCACATAGTCAAAGGCTCCACCGGTGGGCGAAGCCAGGCGGATTTCCTGCGAGTACTGCTTGTCGCGCACCGACACCCCGGCGCTGTAGAACACCGGCACGTTCAGGCCATCGTCGTTGCGCGGGGTGAAGTCCCACCAGCGGTAGGCGGTGATCGAGGTCAGGGTAAAGTCGTTGGGCAGGGTCCAGTTGGCCTCCACCGACGTGCCGCCCTGGAACACCGTCACCTGCTGGTCGGCATCGAAATTGACCTTGCGGTCCTTGCCCGACACCAGCGTCGCGCCGGCCTGGGCGGCCAGGCTTTCGTAGCGGTTGACGCCATTGATGGTCGGCCCGGTGCTGTACAGGCTGAGGATGCCGTTGTTGGAGTCTTCTTCGTTGTATTCGCCGATCCAGCGCAGGTTGAAGGTTTCGCTGGGCTTGAACAGCAGCTGGGTACGAAAACCCTGGCGCTTGCCGCCGTTGAGGTCATCGCCGTTGTGAATGTTCTTCACATAGCCGTCGTCTTCGGTGCGGTAGGCACTGATGCGCCCGGCCAGGGTTTCGCTGATCGGCCCGGAGAAGCTGCCCTGGGTCTGCAGGTAGCCGTCTTCACCAACCGACTGCTGAATGCTGCCCTCGCGGTGGAAGGTGGGCTTGCGTGTGGTGATGTTGAGCACGCCAGCGGTGGTGTTCTTGCCGAACAGCGTGCCTTGCGGGCCACGCAGCACTTCCAGCTGCTCCACGTCCAGCAGGTCGAATACCGCCATGCCGGGGCGGCCAAGGTAGACGTTGTCCAGGTAGATGCCGACGCTGCCCTCCAGGCCATCGCTGGCCGGGTTGTTGCCCAGGCCGCGGATCGAGATGCTCGACTGGCGGGCATGCACATAGGCGACGTTGGTGCTGGGCACCAGCTGTTGCAAATCCTGCACGCGGTAGATGCGCTGGGTTTCCAGGGTTTCGCTGTCCAGCACGCTGATCGGCGTGGGCACGCTTTGCGCGGTTTCTTCGCGGCGGCGGGCGTTGACCGTGACGGTGCCGAGCTTGGCTTCCTGCTCCACCGCAGGAGTAGCGGCGCTGACCGGCTCTTCGGCGAAGCTGCCTGAGGACGCCGCCAGCAGCACGCCAGCGGCAAAGGGTTGCAAGGTGAAACGCGACGCGCGCGCAGGCCATCGGGAAAGTCCGGACATGCAAATGCTCCTTGAGGCATGGGCCCTGGCGAGCATTTCCGTTGGCGGAACCGAATCGCAGTCAGTCGGGCTTATATTCTTTTAAGAGATATAAATATTTGTAATTCATATTTTGTGGAATAAGTGACTCCCTTTATAAGGGGACTCACCCTTGTCAGCAATTGCATTTGACCGAAGGTTTTAATGTAGAAAATGCATATCGATCTCCGCCAGCTGCGCCACTACATTGCCCTTGTCGAACACCGCAGTTTCGTCGCTGCTGCGGCGGCGGTGAACCTGTCGCAATCGGCTTTCAGCCGCAGCATCCAGACGCTGGAGCACAACGTCGGCTGCCGCCTGGTGGACCGCGCCAGCAAGGAGTTGGCGCCAACCCGCCAGGGTTTGCTGGTGCTGGAGCATTCGCGGCGGCTGGTGCATGGGGCTCACAAGCTGGTCAACGAGATTCACCAGTTCAACGGCGCCACCACCGGCGTGGTGCGCTTCGGCTCCGGCCCGGCGCCAGCTGGCGGCCTGGTGCCACGGGCAGTAGCGCGCTTCGTCGCCGAGTACCCGGCGGCGCGCACCTGTTTTCAGGTGGATAACTGGCAGGTACTGAACCGCAAGCTGGTTGCCGAAGAGATCGAGTTCTTCGTCGCCGACACCCGCCAGTTCGAGTCCGACCCGGACTACCAGGTGCACAAGCTGACGCCGCAGCGCTGGCATTTCTGCTGCCGCGCCGGGCACCCGCTGACCGAGCGGGAGACCGTGCAGGCGCGTGAGCTGTTCGACTACCCGCTGGCCACCACGTTGCGCCCACCGAACATCCGCAAGATCCTCAGCGACCTCAGCGGGCGGCAGGATTTTCTGCCGTCGGTGGAGTGCGAGCATGGTTATGCGCTGCTGAATGTGGTGATGAACTCGGACACCATCGGCATTGCCTGCAATGCCAATTTGCGGCCGTATCAGCGAGATGGGGGATTGGTGGCCTTGCAGTTGGCCGATCTGACGGCGGAGCAGGAAGAGGCGTTCTATACCCGTTATGGGGTGGTGAGCCGGGTGGGGTATGGCTTGTCGCCGTTGGCTCAGGGGTTGGTCAGGCAACTGATTGCCTGTGATACCGAGGTGTAGCCGGCGGGGGCTTCGCCCCCGAATCGCGACACAAGGCCGCTCCCACAGGAGATCGCGTACCTCTGTGGGAACGGCCTTGCCGAGGCGCCGGACCGGTCGGAAAGGGCTGCGAAGCGGCCCCGGGGATATCAGCCTTTACGGGTAGTCCGGCTCAACTGCCCATCCACCCCGACCGGCACCTCACCCGCCAAGGTAACCCGCCGCACCACCCGTGGCTGGGTGCCGTAATCATCCACCGCGTAATGCTGTGTCGCGCGGTTATCCCAGATCGCCACGTCCCCCGCCTGCCAGCGCCAGCGCACGGTGTTCTCCAGCCGCGTTACATGCCCCTGCAACACCGCGAACAGGTGCTGCGAATCGGCCAGCGAATAGCCTTTGATGCGCTTCACGAAATGCCCCAGCTGCAGCACCCGCTCGCCACTGATCGGGTGCACGCGCACCACCGGGTGCTCGGTCTCATACACGGTGGAGGTGAACACCTTGCGATAACGCTCCAGCTTGGCCGGGTCCACGTCGGGCTTGATACTGGCGTAGTCGTACTCGTTGCTGTGCACCGCCCACAGCTTGTCGGCCAGTTCGCGCAGCGG
This sequence comes from Pseudomonas sp. TWI929, assembly GCF_039673335.1. Classification (NCBI taxonomy): domain Bacteria; kingdom Pseudomonadati; phylum Pseudomonadota; class Gammaproteobacteria; order Pseudomonadales; family Pseudomonadaceae; genus Pseudomonas; species Pseudomonas sp. TWI929. Next base: position 50,943 of record NZ_JBDJLK010000036.1, on the reverse strand, counting down.
CTCAGGCAACTCCTGATAGGCCGCCGCCGTGTTGGCCCACACGGTATCGCCGCCGGAGACCGGCGCCACCACGCTGCGCAGGATCGAGGCCTTGGGGTAGGCGTCGACGAAGGTCACGTCGGTGTGCCAGGAGTTGGCCCGCTGGCCTTCGGCACCATCGAGCTGCAGCAGGTAGGTGGTGCCATCCACCACTGGCACGGTGGGGTGGGCGATCGGCTCGCCAAGCAACTTGGCGAAAGCTTCCTGGCCTTGGTCATCGAGATGGGTTTGGCCACGGAAGAAGATCACCTTGTGCTTCACCAGCGCGGCCTGAATGGCGTCGAGGGTGGCAGCATCAAGATCGGCAGACAGTTGCACCCCACGAATCTCGGCGCCGATACGGCCGGCAACCGGGTGAATGTCGAGTTCGAGGGCTTGTGGCGCGGTGGCCAGGGCGGCATTGCTCATGGTCGTGGTCCTTGAGGTGATTGTCGGGTTTATTGCGAATTCAGCGGGCGGCCTGCACGGCCTGTTCCTGTTTCAGCGCGGCATCGAGAAAGCGAGGTTCGATCCAGTCGGCTACCTGGAAGCCACGGCGGATCAGGCGCTCCTTGGCGGCCAGGTCGACGCCCTGCTGCAACTGGCCGACGAAATCGGCGTCCAGGCGTGGGTCGAAGTAGTGGGCAAGGTCTTCCTTGGCCAGGTCATCGCTGAGGATGCTGCGCGGCCAGTTGGCATTGCTGGCCACCAGGTCGATATAGGCCTCGCGGTTGTGTTCGTCGCGCAGCCAGGCGCTCGCTTGTTCCTGGGCGTTGACCAGGCGCTGCACCAGCTCGGGGTATTTGCGGATGAAATCACCGGTGCCCAGCAGTACTGCCTGGGTGCTGCCGGCGCCTGCCAGGTCACGCGAATTGACCGGCAGCTCGACCAGCCCGCGCTCACGCAGCGACAACAGGTTGGACAAGCCCCAGGTGGCGTCGATCTGCTTGGCGGCCAGCGCAGCGTTCGCGGCGTTGAAGTCGAGGTTGATCACTTTCAGCTCGCGCTCGCTCAGCCCTTGGCTGGCCAGGGCGCTGGCGAACGACAGCTGGTTGGCGGTGCCGCGGAACACCGCCACACGCTTGCCCTTGAGGTCGTGCAGGGTCTTGATGCCGGAGCCGGGCACCACGCCCAGGTAGCTCTTCACCCCACGGATGCCTGCCGACAGCACGCGGGTGTCGAGGCCATTGGCCTTGCCGACGATGGCCGCCAGGTCGCCGAGGTAGGCGAAGTCGGCTTGGCCATTGGCCAACGCTTCGTTCACCACCGGCCCGGCGCCCTTGAAGAAGTGCCAGTCGATGCGGATGCCGTCCTTGGCAAATTCCTTCTCCAGCAACTGCTGGTCTCGCAGTACGTCGACCACGCCGCCGGCACTGGGCTTGCTGCCAGCGCTAAGGTCGGGCACGGCGATACGAATGCTTTCTGGCTTGGCAGGTTCAGCTGCGTGGGCGCTGAGGGTGAAGGCCAGCCCAAGGGCGGTGATCAGGTGGCGCAATGGGGTTTTCATGGCAAGGCTCCTTGGCAGGCTGCCACCGGCGATGGCCGGCGCTTTGGCCAGAAGCTAGGCAGGTCTGGTTAGAACCTACAAAGATCAAAACTTCATTTTTTAGTAACTGGAAGGCATAAATCAGACGGCATGCGGGCCTGCGGGGGGCTTGCGGAAAACGCATGTGAAATATGAGGAAAACGCAACGACGGGGGGCTTCCGTATGCATGGGGTGCATGCTCTTATCTCTTGAAAGTCGCTTGTTGAAATTTTTAATTCCATAAGTGAATAAACTAACAACGCTTCGAGAGATGGCCGATGAATGGAGTTCTGAGCAGAGGTGGGGGGTGGCTTCGGGGGCCGCTGCGCGGCCCTATCGCGACGCAAGGCCGCTCCCACAAGAAAGGGCGCGGCCGCTGGCTGCCTTGGGTGATGCCTGTGGCGATTGCGCTGCTGTGGGTAGTGGCCAGCCGGCAGCACTGGATGAGCGAGCAGATCCTGCCGGCGCCAGCGCTGGTGTGGCAGAGCGCGCTGGAGTTTGGCTCCGGCGAGCTGTGGGGGCACCTGTGGATAAGCTTGCAGCGGTTGTTCTGGGGGCTGGCGGCGGGCATTACTAGCGGGTTGTTGCTGGGGGTTTGGCTGGGGGCTTCGCGGCGGGCACAGACGCTGGTGCTGCCAACCTTCGTGGCGCTGGCACAGATTCCTACCCTGGCCTGGATTCCATTGTTCATGCTGTTCTTCGGCATTGGCGAGTTGCTCAAGCTGGTGGTGCTGGTGAAAGCCGTGGTGGTCCCCGTCACCTTGCACACGCTGGTCGGTGTACGTGATGCCCAGCCCAAGCTGCGTGAGGCCGCTGTGGCGCTACGACTGCCTCGCCACCTGCTGTTCCTGCGCCTGTTGCTGCCGGCTGCCCTGCCGGCGTTTCTCACCGGCGTGCGCCTGGCCCTGGCCACCGGCTGGACCTCACTGCTGGCAGTCGAGCTGCTGGCCTCCAGTGAAGGGATCGGCTACCTGATGGTGTGGGGACGGCAATTGTTCATGCTCGACCTGGTGCTGCTGTGCATCCTGGTGATCGGCATGGTCGGCGCGCTGCTGGAACGCAGCTTCTCTACCCTGGAAAAGCGTTTGCTGTACTGGCCGCAACCGGCCACCGGCGAGCAGCAGCGAGGCCCCGTGCCGCGCGGCTGGCAGAGTTTGCTGCTGCCTCTGGCGCTACTGGCGTTGTGGCAGGCCAGCAGCAGCTTTGCCTGGGTTGACCCGAGCATCCTGACCTCGCCACTTGAGGTGCTGCGCACCCTGCTGGTCGGCCTGGCTGATGGTTCGCTGCCGCAGGCCTTGCTGCTTAGCCTGCAGCGCACCCTGGCTGGCCTGCTGCTGGGGGGTGGCGCAGGCCTGCTGGCCGGTTTGTTGCTGGGGCTGTCGAGCAATGCCGAACGCCTGTTCGGGCCGAGCCTGACGGCCTTGCGCCAGGTAGCGCTGTTCGCCTGGGTGCCGCTGCTCACTGCCTGGTTCGGCCTGGGTGAAGGGGCCAAGCAGGTATTCGTCGGCCTGGCCGCGTTCTTCCCGCTGCTGATCGCCACCCAACGCGGTATCGCCAGCCTCTCGCCGCAACTGGGCGAAGCGGCCCGCACCCTGCGCCTTAACCTGTGGCAACGCCTGCGCCTGCTGGTGCTGCCCGGCGCGGCCCCGGCGATTTTCGCCGGCCTGCGCCTGTCACTGATCTACGCCTGGCTGGGCACCATCGGCGCCGAATACTTCATGCCTTCGGACGGTGGCATTGCCAGCCTGATGATCGGCGCCCAGCAACTGTTCCGCATGGACCAGGTGATGGCCGCCATGCTCTTGATCGGCCTGGTTGGCGCCCTGCTCGGCACCCTTGGAGAACGCCTCGAATCGCGCGCCACGCGCTGGAGAACCGCATGAACGCCTTCAACACCTCGCACCTGCACGCGGCCAACCAGCCCGACGCCACCCCGCCCCTGGTCAGTTTCGAAGGGGTGAGTAAAGTGTTCAGCGTCGACGGGCACCCCTTTGAAGCCATCCGCAATTTCAACCTGTCGATCAACGAGGGCGAGTTCATCGCCATTGTCGGTGCCTCTGGTTGTGGCAAGTCCACCCTGTTGCGCCTGCTGGTGGGGCTGGATACCGACTACAGCGGCAGCATCCGTGTCGACGGCCATGCGGTCAGTGGTATCGGTGGCGAGCGCGGTATCGTGTTCCAGGAGCACCGGCTGTTCCCTTGGTTGAGCGTGGAACAGAACATTGCCCTTGGCCTGGTCAACGAACCGCTCACTCAGGGCGAGCGCGCCCGGAGGGTGCATGAGTTCGTGCAACTGGTGGGGCTGGTCGGCTTCGAATCAGCCTACCCGCACCAGCTGTCTGGCGGTATGGCGCAGCGCGTGGCAATCGCCCGTGGCCTTGTGGCCAGCCCACGCATCCTGCTGCTCGATGAGCCGTTCGGTGCACTGGATGCGCTAACCCGCCAGCAGCTGCAGGACGAGCTGCTGGCCATTCGCGAACGTGCCGGCATCACCACCCTGCTGGTCACCCATGACGCCGAAGAAGCCACCTACCTGGCCGACCGGGTCGTGGTGCTGGAGCCGCGCCCTGGGCGGATCAAGTCGGTGGTAGAGATCGACCTGCCGCACCCACGCTTGCGCACTGGTGTGGCCCTGCACGGCCTGCGCGAGAAGGTACTGCACCAGATCACCGGCGATGGCGGTTACCTGCCAGCGCCGGCACGCCGGGTTGAAGGGCTGCGCCCAGAGCTGATTGCGCTTTGATGTTCAATGCCACCAGGGTGCCGGAAAAATCCGTTCGACCAACTCCGCATTCGCCACGCGGGCGCCATAAGCGCGCAGATCGAAGGGTTTGCCGGTGCGCATTTCCAGCAGCATCTCGCTGCCGCTGGGAAGGTATTCGCACAAGCGCACGCGAGTGAAACGATAGGTTTCGCCAGTGATATGGTCTATCGACTCCACACGGAAGAAGTTACCCGGCGCAAACAGCACTTCGGCTTCCAGCGGATTCAATGACAACGGAGCTATTGGCACACCCGCCGTCTGCTTGCCCAGTGTCAGTTCATAGACGATGGCATCGTCATCGAACAGGCTGTCGGCGTGTGGTAGCAAAAAGTCCCGGACCACATAGGGGCTTTCGGTGAACGAGGTAAAATCCGCCCCGACCAGCACATCACCGGCCATGAGCTGCTGCGTCCGGTACAACGCACCACCGGTACCCCGCGCTGCGCTGCCGGCACGCCACAAGTAAGTAGCATTGCTTTTCGGCAGGCGCTGGAGCGAGTCGAGCAGGTGCTCGGTCACATGCACCAATTCGCCATGTGAGGTGCTGCGCACACCCCCCATGCCATGGCGCAGCCAGCTGTTGAGCTCCGATTGCTCGCGGGTGTACTCCATGACCAGGTCGTTGTGCAGATCCCCGCCCTGGCGAAAGCTGTAGTGGCGCACGCCATCTTCAACCACGCAGTGGTAGCCGTACTCGTCCTTGGCGACCCGCGCAGTATCTTCCATGCTCGGCACATGAGCCTGGGCCAGCAGTTCGCTCTGTTCCTGCTCGACGCCCTGCGACAGCTCTCGTGCCAAGGCGTCCCCTGGCGTGAGATAGACATCCCAGAACCGGGTAGCCAGAGCCGCGCGCTTACCTCCGGGGGCAAGCAGCTGCCAGGCGCCATCCTCACCCAAACGCACCGGCATTTGTGGCACCAGCCCGAAGGGTGCCGATTCATGGGTAAGCACCAGATGCTGGATCTCGGTGTTGTAACGTACGCGTACCGCCTTGCCCTGCAACTCGATCCACAGCGCACCGTCATCGGCCAGACGAACACCTGCGAGCAGGCCGTCAGCCTGCAGGGCTCCGGGAGCCGGACTGTGACTGGCGAGCGACTGCCATTCTTCATCGGCGTCTTCAGCGGCTACCCAACCCTGCACCGGCAGTGCCTCATGTGGGCGTAACGCAGTGGTCAGTGCTTTGCGGCCAACGGTCTCGAAAATCACTGCAAATGCCAGTATCAGCACATCGCCGAATGCAGCCTGCAGTGCCTGGGTTTTCTGCGCCGCAGAGCGTGCAGTGAAGTAGTCGTAGGTATCCAGCCCCAACTGCGCCACGGTCAGCAGTAACATCAGCAGCATCGCCGGCCCGCTGAACAGCGCCGGCAGAGCGACCAGCTGCAAGGCTATATCAAGCCTGTCACGCCACAACTGCTCACGCAGGTCGCCATTGCTGACCAGCACGGCCAGACTGGCCTCGACCTCGGCCTTCACCCACTCTCGCTGTTCGGCAAACAGGTCCCGGCCTTCGCTGCTCGCTTCGCCCAATGCCAGGTGAGCCAGCGCCTGCGCGTTGGCATAGGCCTGTACATGGGGTGTGCTGTTCGGCCGATAGACGACCACTCGCCCGTCGGGGCCGTGCAGCGCCAATACCTTTGCAGCACCTTTTGGTGTGAAGCAGCTAAAGGCGAGCGTGGCCTCAGCGACCGTTGTGCGTAACCAATCGCGGTCACCTGGCGTGATCTTGCTGTCTTTCAGTGCCTGCTCGACATGTGCGGTGAAGCGAATCTTCAGCAGTTGCAGCAAGTTGTCGCTGTGAGCAAGCCAGTACTGTCGGGCCTGATCATGCATGACGCTGGCAAAATCCAGCGCCCACAGGTCTGCATCGACCTTCGCCGGGGCCAATGCGATTGGCCGCTCGTCGTCCTGAACGAAGTCATTCAGCTGTGGCGTGTGGATAACATCGTGTGGGAAACGGCGAACCCAGAGGTCGGTAAAGGTCATCGTCCTTTTGACGAAGCGATACTGGCCCCACCCCCGACCGTCTGTTTTCCGGTACGACTGAACGCTGAACTGCCGCCAAAAGACGCGGTCCGGGTTCAGTGCCTCGGCTGTGTGCTGTAACAGGTACTGCCCGGCAGCATCGCGTGCTGCGCCGTGCACGTCAGGGAACGCCTCTAGTTGACGCCTGAACATGGCCATCAGCTGCCTGGCCTCCGTTAACGCAGCCAGGCCTTGTTCGTAGTGTTCAATGTCGATAGCCATCGCTGGCCTCCTCAATGTGGGGAGGCGGTGATTAAGCGCGCATGACAACAGCGAAGTGCTTTGCGCCGATAGCACCTGGACGGCCAACTGGCGTGCCAGCGTGGCTGGCAGGTAAAAAAGGCTACAGATCAAGGCGATGGACGCCACCGGCACAGATGGGTATGATGCCTGCGCGTTGCACTCGTAGCTCAGCTGGATAGAGTACTGCCCTCCGAAGGCAGGGGTCGTGGGTTCGAATCCCGCCGAGTGCGCCATATCAAAAAGCCCTGGGCCTGAGCCTGGGGCTTTTTTCGTTTGTGCGACATGTCGCGTTTCTGGCACTCCCGTGCCACAGGTCATTGGTGTTAGCGTGGGCGTCTTCCCGTTTTCCGAACGGGTAACCCATAACAATGATTGGCGAAGGAATGCGCGCAACCATGCACCTGAAAAAAATCACCGCCACCACCCTGCTGCTGGCCAGCATCGGCCTGTTCACCCAACCGGCCCAGGCCAACCTCACCCAGCAGCAGTCTGCCGCCATCGTCAAAGCTTTCGACGGCAGCGACCCAAGCGACTTCAAGCAGTTCCTCGGCAAGCTCAAAGGCAGCGAGCAGGCCAAGGCCGACAACCTTGAGGCAACCCTCGACACCTACCTGGCCGGCAAACCGCTGGCTGCCGAGCAGCAAGACGAGATCTACCGCCTGCTTGGCCTGTATACCCGCATCAAGTACGGCAAGGCTGCCACCGAAACCCTGCGCGAACTGGTGGCCATCCCCACCTTCAACGTCGAAGGCACGCCGCAGCACGAGAACCCGGAATTCCTCAAGATCGCGGACAAGATCAAGGCACTGGCCGACAACTTTGGCCTGGCCTTCCGCAACATCGACAACCGGGTGTACGAGATTTCGCTGGGCAGCGGCAAGGAAGTGATCGGCATCCATGCCCACGCCGACGTGGTACCGGTCACCCCTGACAACTGGAAGCTGGCCGACGGCACCCGCCTGGACCCGTTCAAGGTCACCCTGGTCGGCGACCGCATGTACGGCCGCGGTACCGAAGACGACAAGAACGGCATCGTGGTGGCGATGTACGCCCTGAAAGTGGCAAAAGACGAAAACCTGCCGCTGGCCCGGCAGTTCAAACTGCTGATCGACACCACCGAAGAAACCAGCGGTGATGCCATCCCCTATTACTTCGAGCGCAACCCCACGCCCGACTACAACCTGGCCCTCGATGGCGGCTACCCGGTGGTAATTGCCGAAAAAGGCTACGGCACGATCATGGCCAGCTTCAGCAAGCGCCCGGCCAGCGGCAAAGGCGCAGAAATCGTCAACCTGACTGGCGGCCTGGCCACCAACCAGATCCCCACCACCTCGATCGCGACCCTGGTCACCGACAACCCGGCAGGGCTGGCCAAGCACCTGCAGCAAGCCGGCGCCAAGTACGTGAAGCAGCATGGCGGCGACTTCAGCATCGACGCCAAGCCCGATGGCAAGAACGTGCTGCTCACGGTGACCGGCGTTTCCGCCCACTCTTCGGAGCCAGAGTCCGGGGTCAACCCGGTGGCACGCATGCTCGACTTCATCAATGGCCTAGGCAAGCAGGTACCGCTCAAGCACAACCACTTCACCGACGCCGCCCGCTACGCCGCCGACAACTGGGGCCTGGACTACCTGGGCAACAAGCTCGGTGTGGCCTTCAAGGACCCGTTCATGGGCCCGCTGACCGCCTCGCTGACCTTTGTCGGGGTAGATGAAAAAGGCCTGAAGCTGGCGGTGAACCTGCGCATTCCCAAGGGCAAGCCGATTGCCACGATCAAGGACGAGCTGGCCGAAAAACTGGGCAAATGGACCCAGCAAAACCACACCTCGGTGGCCTTCGACTACAGCCTGGACGAGCCGATGTACCGCAACCCCGAGGGCGAATGGGTGAAGGCACTACTCGCCGTAGCCACCGAGAACCTGGGCATGAAGCATGAGTTCGGCACCTCTGCGGGTGCAACTTCGGTGCATGACCTACCCAACGGCGTGCAGTTCGGCCTGGCCATGCCGGACGTGAAGTACACCGGGCACAACGACAACGAGTTCAAGACCGTGGACCAGTTCATGCTGGACCTGCAGGTAGTGAGCGAGATGGTGGCGCGGATCGGGCAAATGCCGAAGCTTTGATGGGCTGCACCGGCCTCTTCGCGGCTAAAGCCGCTCCTACAGGGGTACGCGGTACCTGTGGGAGCGGCTTTAGCCGCGAAGAGGCCGGCACAGGCGAACACCCATGACGTTTTTCAATCGACTCCATGCCGTTTCCTGCATTGCCGTGCAGAGCGCCGTGCCGGATGCTTTAGTTACTCCGAGACAGCGCTTTTTTCACCCGCAGAGGCCCGTATGAAGACCGTCGAACAAATCCTCAAGACCAAGTCCCAGCACCAGACCGTGTACACCATTGGCCCGGATGACTCGGTGCTCGACGCCCTGAAAATGCTGGCGGAGAAAAACGTCGGTGCGCTGCCCGTGGTCGAGGGCAACCAGGTGGTGGGTATCGTCAGTGAACGGGACTATGCGCGCAAACTGGTCCTCAAGGGCCGCTCTTCGGCCGCCACCCCGGTACGCGAAATCATGAGTGCGCCGGTGGTGACCGTAGAACCCAAGCAGAAGCTCGATTTCTGCATGAACCTGATGACCGACCGTCACCTGCGCCACCTGCCAGTGGTCGACAACGGCAAGCTACTCGGCCTGTTGTCGATTGGCGACTTGGTCAAGGAAACCATCGCCGAACAGGCCCGCCTGATCCAGCAAATGGAGCAGTACATCCGAGGCGAATGAAGCGCCTCAATGGTAGGCGCGCTCCAGCTCGTCCAACTGATGGTCGAAGCTGCGCAGGCGCGCCGACCAGGTGTACACCAGTACTTCCAGGTCACGGTTGAGCACGGCGGTATTGCCATGGCCACTGCTGGTCGGTTCGCCCAGGTCCAGCTGGTAGCGCTCACGGGCCATGGCCTGGGCCACGCTGGACAAGTCACGGGCATTGGCCAGCCAGTGGTGGTGGTGATCGTGAATTTCCCGGTCGAGCAAGCGGCACTGACGCTTCAGTGCATCCAGGCTCTGCTCCAGCGGCGTACCCTTGAGCTCACCCATGACCTCTTCGAAAGTTCGCCCCGAATGCCAGTAGCTGCCCCAGAAATAGCGGTCGAATACTGTTTCGACACGGCGCAACGCGACCTTGGTGTTCCAGATGGTCAGCAGCGTTCGCCCCTGGATCACTTCGCGTTTGTTCAGGTGCAACTGCTGCCAGGCGATCCAGGTCAGCGCCACCAAGGCAACCGCCACAGTCACCGCGGCAGCGGCATACAGGAAATGCACCGCCTGGTTCATCTGTTGCGTTTGCCTGATGCCATAGAAGTAACTGGCCGTCAGGGTGCCCAGGATCGTCACGGAACACCAGAAACCTGGTGCGTAGGGATCTTTCATCGCGCTATCCCCTTATTGTTTTCCTGAGCATAGCAACGGCCACTCACTCGTCAGGTGCCGCTCGGCGCTTTATTTTCGGGGGCGGCGCAACGCTTCGTTGAGTTGATCGAACGGCACCGCCCAATCAGCATCCTCAATGATGCTGTCCTTGAGGAAGTCGCGCTGGGAGGCGGTCCAGAACGGCGCGTCCACCAACTTGATGTCGTTCTTCAGTGGCGAGTGGCTGGCAATGAACTGATCGATGCTCACGGCATCATCAGGCAGGCCCAGTTGTTTGAACAGCTCGGCAAAAGGATGGATCGGCGCTTCCATGGTTCCTCCTGAGCGCCAGGCAAGCCGTCCACGACGCCCGCCTGGCATTGGTGTGAAAACATCAGCACAGCTCGCGCACTTCGGCGTGCGGTACCAGTTTCATGTACTGCTCCATACTCATGTGGATCAAGTGATCGTGGTCACCCGCCTCCAGGTAGACATCACCTTGGCGGGTAAGGGTCGGGTCGAGCAGCATTTTTATCTGGTAGGCATCGCCAAGCGCTGGCACGGCACCGCGCTCGCAGTCGCCGAACAGGCTCGGCAGGCCGCTTTCACGGGTCAGTTGCCAGGCCCCGGACATGCGTACCTTGGTCATGTCCAGATGCCGGTTGGCCGGTAGCACGGCCATGATGTAGTTGCCATGACGGTCATCGAGCATCACCGACTTGGCGACCCGCTCGGCGGGCACGCCGGCCGTGCGGGCCGACTCCAGGCTGGTGGCCGAATGTGGATGGGGAATGATGTCGTAATCGCAGTTGGCCTTGTCCAGGCGATCCTGCAGGGTCTTTGCCATACGCATGATGCACCTCCGGTTTGCCCCCCCAATCTCCAATTTTAGGCCTGCCAGCGGCAGGCAGGGCTAAACTTGTGCAGTAGAGGCAAACGAGGTGACGACAGGTGATCGCCCGCTGCTGGCGCTGGCTGTTGCTGCTGTTGCTGCTTGGCATCACGCCCGGCGGCCAGGCAGCGCCCGGTTCGGTGTGGGTGCTGGGCATCGATGACGCGATTGGCCCGGCCAGTGCCGACTACCTGGTGCGCAGCCTCAGCCAGGCCCAGGCGCAGGGCGCGCAACTGGTGGTTATACGCATGGACACCCCAGGCGGGCTGGACAGCGCCATGCGCCAGATGATCAAGGCGATTCTTGCCAGCCCCGTGCCGGTCGCCAGCTATGTCGCCCCCAGCGGTGCCCGCGCTGCCAGCGCCGGCACTTATATTCTCTACGCCAGCCATGTCGCGGCGATGGCGCCTGGGACCAACCTGGGTGCCGCCACGCCGGTGCAGATCGGCGGCCCACCAGGCACACCCAAGGACGACAAGGCCAAAGGCAGCGATGAGGAAGCCCTTACACGCAAGCAGGTCAACGACGCGGCGGCCTACATCCGTGGCCTGGCGCAGCTGCGCGGGCGCAATGCCGACTGGGCGGAGAAAGCCGTGCGCGAAGCGGTCAGCCTGCCTGCCAGCGAGGCCTTGCGGCTGAACGTGATTGACCTGGTAGCCGATGACCTGCCCGACCTGCTGCGCAAACTCGATGGCAAAACTATCACTGTCGCTGGCCAGGCCCGCCAGCTGCAAACCGTTGGCGCCAGCCTGGTCGAACACCTGCCAGACTGGCGCACCCGGGTGCTGGCGGTGATCACCAACCCCAGCGTGGCACTGATCCTGATCATGATCGGCGTATACGGCCTGCTGTTCGAATTCATGAACCCCGGTTCTACGGTCGGCGGTGTGGTCGGCGGGATATGCCTGTTGTTGGCGCTGTATGCCCTGCAGCTGTTGCCGGTGAGCTTCGCCGGCGTGGCGCTGATCCTGCTCGGCATCGCCTTCATGATTGCCGAAGCGTTCCTGCCCAGTTTCGGTGTGGTGGGCTTTGGCGGCATCGTCGCCTTCGTGGTCGGTGCGCTGATCCTGATCGACACCGACGCCCCCGGCTTCGGCATCCCGCTGTCCTTGATCGGCACCCTGGCGGTGCTCTCGGCATTGCTGATCGGGGGAGTACTGGGCATGGCCCTCAAGGCCCGTCGACGGGCGCTGGTCAGCGGTGACGCCGGCCTGGTCGGCAGCCTGGTCACCGTCACCCAGGTAACGGCAGGCGACCCGTACTGTGGCGTGGTGCTGGCCCAGGGCGAGCAATGGCAAGTGCAGTGCGCAACGCCACTGCAAGCAGGCCAGAGCGTGCGGGTAACCGCACGCCATGGCGTCATGCTGGAAGTAAGCGCCGCCGCGCCTGCGGCGCAAGGAGAATGACCATGTTCATGCAAGTGGGTTTCGGTGCTGTTCTGATCGTGCTGGCGATGCTGTTGCTGTCGGCATTTCGCATCCTGCGCGAATACGAACGCGGCGTGGTGTTCCAGCTGGGGCGCTTCTGGCAGGTCAAGGGGCCGGGTTTGATCCTGCTGATCCCGGTGATCCAGCAAATGGTCCGGGTTGATCTGCGTACCGTGGTGCTGGATGTGCCGCCGCAGGATGTGATCACTCGCGACAACGTCTCGGTCAAGGTCAACGCCGTGGTCTACTTCCGCGTGCTCGATCCACAGAAGGCGATCATCCAGGTCGAGGACTTCCTCGTGGCGACCAGCCAGTTGGCCCAGACCACGCTACGCGCGGTGCTGGGCAAGCACGAACTGGATGAGCTCTTGGCAGAGCGCGAGCAGTTGAACCTGGACATCCGCCAGGTGCTGGATGCGCAGACCGATGCCTGGGGTATCAAGGTGGCCAACGTCGAGATCAAGCACGTCGACCTCAATGAGTCGATGGTGCGCGCCATCGCCCGCCAGGCCGAGGCCGAACGTGAACGGCGGGCCAAGGTAATCCATGCCGAGGGTGAGTTGCAGGCGTCGGAGAAGCTGATGCAGGCGGCGCAGATGTTGAGCAAGGAGCCGGGGGCGATGCAGTTGCGCTACATGCAGACGCTGGGGACGATTGCCGGGGACAAGAGCTCGACCATTGTCTTCCCGTTGCCGGTGGATTTGCTCAAAGGGTTGGTGGATAAGCAGAAATAGAGTTGGCCCATTCGCGGGCTTGCCCGCGAATGGCCTGAACGTGGTCTATCAGATTGGCGCCCGGCGCAGGGTAGCCAGGAAGGTAGCCGCACCAATGAACAACCCGGCAAAGGTGCGGTTCAAACGTTTCTGCTGCTTGGGCGTACGCAGCATGCGCAGTACCCGCGAAGCCAACCCGGTATACCCCGCCATCACCAGCAGGTCCACGCTGACCATGGTCACGGTGATCGCCACATACTGCGGCAGCAGCGGCGCATGGGGGTTGATGAACTGCGGCAGCACCGCCAGCATGAACACCAGCGCCTTGGGGTTGCTGACGTTGACCAGGAAGCCACGGAACACCAGGCTCAGCGGTTTGCCGATCGGGCGCACGCCGGACTCATCGGTCATGTCCATGGGCAAGGCGCGCCACTGCTTGTAGGCCAGGTAGACGAGGTAGGCAACGCCGAACCATTTGATGAACTGGAAGGCCGTGGCCGAGGCAGCCAGCACGGCACCGACGCCTGCGGCAATGATGGCGATCTGCAGGATCAGGCCCAGTTGCAGGCCCAGAGCGTTCCAGTAACCACGCCAGAAGCCGTATTGCAGGCCGCTGGACATCGAGGCAATCGCCCCGGCACCGGGTGAAAGGCTGATCACCCAACAGGCGGCAAAGAAGCCCAACCATACTTCCATCGACATCACACACCTCGCTCGAACACATGTTGCAAAACGTTAAGCTAAGGTGTTGGTGAAAAAATAACCAGAAGATTTTAAGGTATTTTTCTGCCTGTACCGGCCGCTTCGCGGGCGCGCCCGCTCCCACAGATACGGTGCGGGTTTCAGATCCTGTGGGAGCGGGCATGCCCGCGAAGAGGCCAATACAGGCTGAATCAGTCAGCCTCGGCAGACGCCTCTTTGTGCATGGCCTGCACCTCAGCCCCGCGCCAGCGCCGCACCGACTTCTGGAAGAACTGACTGTTCGGCACCTGCACCAGCGCCCCGCCCGCCTCGGGCAGTTCCAGCAGGGTGGTGAACAGCAGGTTGATAGCGATCACTCGGCCTTTCACTCCCGGTTTATCCAGGGTGTCGACCAGTTCAACCACGTCACCGATGCGAAACGGCCCGACCGTGAAGATCAGCACCGCGCACAGCAGGTTGGACAGCACGCTCCACATGGCGAAGAACGCCACCGCCGCCACCGCGACAAAGCCGGACAGCGCCGTCCACAACACAGTCGCCGATACGCCCAGGCGCTCCAGCACAAACAGCAGCGCACTGCCCATGATCAGCCAGCGCAGGCCACCGCGCACCGGTACCAGCAGCTCCGGCGGCAACGGGTAACGCTGGCCCAGGCGGCTTAGCCCGCGGGCGATGATACGCTGCAGGACGAACGCCGCTACCAGGATCAAGAGGATCTGCAAGCCCAGCCAGAAGGTATCCATCCATTGCCCTGGCAGCAGCGAGCGCAGTTCCTCCATCAGGACAGCGCCTCGAGCTCGGCCTGCATGCTTTCCAGGGTTTCCAGCGCTTCCATCCAGGCCTCTTCCAGCTCGCCTTCACGTTGCTTGAGCTTGGTCTGGCGCGCCAGCAGGTCACGCAATTCGTCCTTGCGAGCGGCTTCGTAAAGGCCACCGTCACCCAGCGCGGTCTCGATCTCGGCCAGCTGCGCGTGCACCTGGTTAAGCTCGGTTTCCAGCTTGTCGGCGGCCTTCTTGTGCGGGGCCAGTTGCTGACGCAGGGCTGCAGCAGCCTGGCGCTGGGCTTTCTTGTCGGTCTTGTCCGGGTTGACCGGGGCAGTACTGGCCGGTGCACTGCGCTGGCGGAACTCGACCAGCCAGCGGCTGTAGTCGTCCAGGTCGCCATCGAAGGTTTCGACCTTGCCGTCGGCCACCAGCAGGAAGTCGTCGGTAGTGCTCTTGAGCAGGTGGCGGTCGTGGGATACCACTACCACGGCACCGGCAAACTCCTGCAGGGCCATGGTCAGCGCCAGGCGCATTTCCAGGTCCAGGTGGTTGGTCGGTTCGTCGAGCAGCAGCAGGTTCGGCCGCTCCCAGGCGATCAGCGCCAACGCCAGGCGGGCCTTTTCGCCACCGGAGAAGTTCACCACCGGTTCGTCAGTACGGGCGCCATGGAAGTCGAAACCGCCGAGGAAGTCGCGCAAAGTCTGCTCACGCTCGGTGGGGGCAATGCGCTGCAGGTGCAGCAGCGGGCTGGCCTTGTCGTCCAGCGAGTCCAGCTGGTGCTGGGCGAAGTAGCCAACGGCCAGGTTTTCGCCACGCACCAGGCGGCCCGACAGCGGCTCCAGTTCACCGGCGAGGTTCTTGATCAGGGTCGACTTGCCGGCACCGTTAGGGCCGAGCAGGCCAATGCGCGCACCCGGGGTGAGCTGCAACTTGACCTTGTCGAGGATGGCTTTGTCGCCATAACCCAAGCGGCCTTCGGACATGCTCAGCAATGGGCTGGAGATTTTCTGCGATTCGCGGAAGACGAAGTCGAACGGCGAATCGACATGCGCCGCCGACAGCTCTTCCATGCGCTCCAGGGCCTTGATCCGGCTCTGCGCCTGGCGGGCCTTGGTGGCCTGGGCCTTGAAGCGGGCGATGTACTTTTCCATGTGCGCGCGCTGCGCCTGCTGCTTCTCGTAGGCCTGCTGCTGCTGCGCCAGGCGCTCGGCACGGGTGCGTTCGAAGGCGGTGTAGCCGCCCTTGTACAGGTTCAGCTTACGCTGCTCGACATGCAGCACATGGTCGACCACGGCATCGAGGAAGTCGCGGTCGTGGGAGATCAGCAACAACGTGCCGGGGTAGCCCTTGAGCCAGTCCTCCAGCCACAGGATGGCATCCAGGTCCAGGTGGTTGGTGGGCTCGTCGAGCAGCAGCAGGTCGGACGGGCACATCAGGGCCTGGGCCAGGTTCAGGCGCATCCGCCAGCCACCGGAGAAGTCGCCGACGCGGCGGTCCATCTGCTCGTTGGTGAAGCCCAGGCCGGCCAGCAACTTGCGCGCACGGGCGTCGGCGGTATAGCCGTCGGCGCTTTCCAGCTCACTGTGCAGGCGTGCCAGGGCGGTGCCGTCGTGGGCCTGTTCGGCGGCGGCCAGTTCGGCCTGGACCTTGCGCAGGCGCGCATCGCCGTCGAGCACATAGTCCACGGCCAGGCGGTCGAGGGTATCGACCTCCTGGCGCATGTGGGCGATGCGCCAGTCACCAGGCAGTTGGCAGTCGCCGGCATCGGGCGACAGCTCACCGCGCAGCAAGGCGAACAGGCTGGATTTTCCGGCACCGTTGGCGCCAATCAGGCCGGCCTTGTGACCGGCGTGCAGGGTCATCTCGGCGCCTTCTAGCAAGCGCTGCGGACCACGCTGTAAAGTGAGGTTGGATAGTCTGATCATGATGGTCGCGGAGTCTACCAGCTTCCTCGGCCCATAGCGCGAGTGGAACCATGCACACCGACCTGTGGAATCACGCCCTGGCCCTGTATGCCAGGCCCGGCGTGGAAGCGGCCTGCCTTGAGCTGCAGGCGCAGGGTGGCGACGTCTGCCTGCTGCTGTGCGCAACCTGGCTGCAAATGCGTGGCGTGGGCGTACTGGCCGAACGTGCGCAGGCACTGCGCGAAGTTGCCGAGCCCTGGCAGCGTGAAGTCGTTACGCCGTTACGCGGCCTGCGCCAACAGTGGCGAGCGGCAGCGCAGGATGATGCGCAGCTGGCGGCGCTGCGTGAACACGTGAAGGGGTTGGAGTTACAGGCCGAGAAGGCCTTGCTGCAACGCTTGCAGGACCGTGCGCTGCAGTGGCCCGCGGGCTCCTGTGAGCCCACGGACGACTGGCTGGCCCGACTGGCGCCGGACCAGGCCCGACACCACGACGCGCTGGATCAGTTGCGCGTTGCGGCGGCAGCGCTTCAGGACGCCGAAGACGGTGCCTGAGCCGGGGTGCTGACGGGTGCCGAAGGTGCTACCGAAGCTGCCGGGTTGGTCGCAGCGGCCGGGGTGCTGACGGCAAGTGTAGCCGGCTTGCTTTCGGCTGGCTTGCTGACGGCGGGTTTGGCTGCGGCGGGTTTGGTGGCCCGACGGGCTGGCGCTTTTGCGGCAGCTGGTTTCGCAGCTGGCTTGGCCGCAGCAGCTTTGGCTGGCGCTTTGGCCGCCGCTGGCTTGGCAGCAGGTTTCGCGGCAGGCTTGGCTGCAGCAGTGGCCTTGGCAGCCGGCTTGGCCGCAGGTTTGGCCGCAGCAGTGGCCCTGCTAGCTGGCTTGGCTGCAGGTTTGGCAGCAGCAGCGGCTTTGGCGGCCGGCTTGGCCGCAGGTTTGGCAGCAGCAGTGGCCCTGGTAGCTGGCTTGGCCGCAGATTTGGCAGCAACAGCGGCTTTGGCGGCTGGTTTGGCCGCAGGCTTGGCAGCAGCAGTGGCCTTGGCCGCTGGTTTGGCCGCAGGTTTGGCAGCAGTAGCTCTGGCGGCTGGTTTGGCCGCAGCGGTGGTTCGGGCAGCAGGTTTGGTAGCGGGTTTGGCGGCAGCCGGTTTCTTGGCAGCACGCAGATCAAGGGCTTTGGCTGCGGCTTCGCGAACCTTGCCTACGCCTTGGGCCAGCTTGAGGCTGTCCTGGGCATCGCGCTTGAGTTGCTGAATATAAGAGCGGGTCTGGGTTTGACGTTCCTTGAGCGAATCGAGCAGTTCTTCCAGTTCGCCAATGGCTTTTTGCGCCTTGGTCTGCGCCTTGGCTTTGCCTGCCTTGGCCGCGTCCTGCAGTTTCAGGCGACCGTTGTGCAGTTTTTCCTGGGCCTTGCCACGCTGCTTTTCCAACTTGGCCAGCAGTTTCTCCGCATCAGCCAGCGCTTGCGAGCAGGCATCTTCCAAGTGTTCGAGCAGGCTACCCGAAAGTTGTTGGAGCAGGTGTAACGGCGTACTTACTGGCTTCTTTTTGGCCGACATGGTTTACCTCCTGGCTGACGAGATTGCGGCTCATACTATGCTTCTGCTGCTACCGCCGCTAGGGCATGTTGACAGTAATATTTACGCCGCGTTGCATGCCTGGGCAAAGTTGTTATCTTGCAGCTCCGTGCAAGTGTAGTTGCTGAATAAATCATTGCTGATATTTGGCAATTATCTGTACGCCGCTATCGCCTTGTGGGTGCGGCCTTGTGTCGCGAAAGGACCGCGCAGCGCCCCCCGAATTTCAGCGTCGCCGTAAAAATCGCGGGGCTGCCCTGCAGCCCTATCGCGACACAAGGCCGCTCCCACAAAAGGGCGCGAAAAGGCAAATACAAGTATTGAACGCTGGCATACTTCCACGCTCATTGGCGCAGGAACTGACCATGCCTCGATTTCTTGTTTTAGGCTTATGCCTTTTGGCCCCCCTCGCCCTGGCCGACAGTGATGAACACGACCTCGCCTACAGCCTCGGCGCCAGCCTGGGTGAGCGGCTGCGCCAGGACATGCCGGGCCTGCAACTCGACGCGCTGATCGAAGGCTTGCGCCAGTCCTACCAAGGGCAGCCCCTGAAGCTGGACAAGGCGCGCATGCAGGCCGTGCTGCAGCAGCATGAGGCACACGAGGGCGATGCCGAGACGCAGAAACAGCAGGCGGCCGAAAAACGTTTCATGGCCAATGAGCGCGGGCGCTATGGGGTGCATGAATTACCGGAAGGCGTGCTCTACAGCGAACTGCAAGCAGGCACGGGCGCGCAACCGAAAGCCGGCGGCAAGGTGCAGGTGCGCTACGTGGGCAGGTTGCCGGATGGTTCGGTGTTCGACCAGAACCAGACGCCGCAGTGGTTCAGCCTGGACTCGGTGATCGAAGGTTGGCAGGTGGCCTTGCCACTGATGCACGCTGGCGCCAAATGGCGCCTGGTGATTCCCTCAGCGCAAGCCTATGGCGCCGAGGGTGCGGGCGACCTGATCGCCCCCTATACACCCTTGGTATTCGAGATCGAACTGCTGGCGGTTGGCGACTGACGCCAACCCTCAGGCCTCGACCGCGCCCTCTTCCTTGTGCGCGTTGTGCAGCACTTCGATCAGGCAGTCTTCCAGTTCGAAGCGCTCGTGCAGCAAGCCGCCCAGCTTGGCCAGCTTTTCGGCGAAGCGTTCGGTGTCCTTGCACTCGCCTTTCGCGCAATGATCATTGAAGGCCAGGGCGATCTGGGTAATGTCGTTGATCCGCGGGTTGATCTCTTCGGCCAGTTTCAACGCTTTCTCGTCATCGAAAGCCTTGGCCTCACTGACCAACTGCTCGCAGACCTCGAAATGCCACGCCGAACAGTAGTCGACAAGCAGGCCGCAAAAATCCCCGTTCGTGTCTTTGTCGGCAAAGGCCAGCTTCACATCGCGCAGCGCGCGGAAAGCCTGCACCAGTTCCTGGCGCTCCTTCAGCCAACGGTCGATCAGATCGTGAACCCCACCCCAGCGTTCCTGGGCGTTCTGACAACTATCGAGCATGGCGATTTCTTCCCTTCTGGGTAGATGCCGCTGCACCTCGCACCACGACCGCGCAGCACAAAGGTGACATCAGCAGTACGGCATCGAGCAGTTGTATTTTCGGTATGCGTGCTGGGAGATTATTCCCGTGCGTGCTGCCCTTCAAGGTACTCAGCGTACAAAGTTCATACAAGTGTTTAATACCTTGTTACTTCGCCACTGGTCGCACTAATGGCCCAGCGTTGTTCCAGGTCAACTTCTTGCCAGTGTGCGGAAACGATACGCCAGCAGGTAGCTCAAGGGCAGCGCCGCCAACAGCAGGAAGGCCAGCAGGCTCCATTCAGGCAGCGTCAGGTCAAGAAAGCTCCAGGTCAGCGAGTTGCAATCCGGGCCGCCGAGCAACAGTTGCCGCGCCGCCTCGCCCCAGGACTGCTCGAATACACGCCCGATCGGCACAGGGCAGACATGGATGCCCCCAGCAGCCCCTTGCAGCCAGACATGCCGTGCGGCCAGCAACGCCCCAGCCAGCGAACAGCCCAGCGTCGCCCGCGCATAGCGGCGAATGCCCGGCATGCCTGGTGCCTGCACCACTGCCGCCAGGCTCAGCAACGCGTACACGGCAAGCAACAGCCGCTGGCTGAAGCACAACGGGCAAGGCACCAGCCCCAAGGCGTTTTCCAGGTGAAAAGACCCAGCCAGGACGGCCAGTGCGGCCAGGCAGGCGGGAAGGAAAAAGGTGCGCAGACAGGCCGGCAGCATGGGCGGTGAAGGTCCCGGGGATGATGACGTGGCTTGAAACGGTAGAGGAAAGACGCGTCATGTTTCAAGGCACGACAGCAATGACAAGTCGCTGAATCGTGAAGGAAATTTCCAGCCGTGCGGTAGGAAACGTCTGAAGAAGCGGACTGCAGATCTAACTTACATCGATAGACAAGTTACCCGCCCCCAAAGCCCGCACCTCGGCGCGGGCCCTGGGGTAGGTCAGGCGCGCACGCCTTCTGGCAAAGGCAGCGCCAGCAGGCGCTCGTCCAGCAAGCCGAGGCCCTCCTGGAACAGCTGGTTGCTGCGCTCGGTCTCGCCAAGGCCAGCCAGCAGGCGGGCCAGCTCGGCACAGGCCTCGGGGTTGCGCTCCATGCGCAGGCTGCTTTCCAGGTAGTCACGCGCCTTGCCCCACAGGCGGTTCTGCAGGCTCAGGCGGCCCAGGGTCAGCAATAGGCTGGCGTCTTGCGGGTGGGCCTTGAGCCAACCTTCGGCGGTTTGCAGTTGGCGCGCCGGGTCATCACCGCGTACCAGGCCGTACAGGCGGGCCAGGTGGCTTTCGTAGTCACGTTTGAGGGCGGTGCGCAGCACTTGCTCGGCCTCACTCTGGGCACCCACCTGGCGCAGTTGCTCGGCATAGGCCAGCACCAGTTGTGGCTCTTGGCGCTGGGCTGCGGTCAACTGCTGCCAAGCGCGCTCCAGGGCCTGACGGGCACTTTGCGCGTCCTCGCCACGGGTGGTGGCCAGGCTCAGGTTCTGGCCCCAGGCACGTTGCTCCAAGGCAGCCAGCTCGGCAGCCGGCAGCACCTTGCCCTTGCGCAGGTCTGGCAGCAGGCGGATCAGCGCCGACCAGTCGCCGCGCTCCAGGTGCAGGCGCTGCAGCAGGCGCAATACCTGGCTGTTGTGCGGGTGGCGCTCCTGCATGGCCAGCAGGGTTTCCAGGGCACCATCGCTTTCGCCACGGTCCATCTGCAATTGCGCATGGGTCAGGGCGATGGCCAGTTCCGCTTGCGGCTGTCGCTCCAGAGCACGCTCCAGCAGGTTGTCGCTGTCTTCAATACGGCCTTGCTCATTGGCGGCACGCGCGGCACCGAGGTAGTACAGCAGCGGCTGGCGCTCGGCTTCGGCGGCGCGGTGCAAGTGGCGTTGGGCACTGGCCCAACGCCCCTCGGCGAGGTCCAACTGACCCTGCTCGATGGCCAGGCGAATGCGCCGGCTGCGGTTACGCCGTGACCACGGGTTGACCACGCCGCTGGAGGTCAGCACCAGGCCAACCAGGTAGCGCACCAGCCACAACAGCACGATGACCGCCAGCAAGCCGGCCAGGGCCGCCCATAGCCCCGACTGGTAACGGAAGCCACCATAGGAGATCAGCACGTAGCCGCTGTGCTTGGCGACCGCGATACCCAGTGCCGCGGCGACCACGATCGCCAGCACGGCCAGCAGGTAGACACGTTTCATGGCTTGCCCCCTTCAGCCTCGGCCGGCAGGTGACGGCGCTGGATGTACGCCTGCACCGCGGCCAGGCTTTCGCTGAGGTCGGGGGTAACCACCGACACCGGCTGATCGGCCAGGGCATTGAGGCTGTCGAGCATGGCCTTGCTTTGCGGGTTGTCGGCATTGAAGTTGGCCAGCAGTACGCTGCGGGCGTCATCCAGCGCCTGGGTGTAGACCTTGGCATCGCCGTTGAGCGCCGCCCACTGGGCCTGCTCGATGGTCAGGGCCAGGGCCAGGCGCAGCTGATTCAGTTGCTGCCCGGCCAGCAGCGGCCGCACATTGTCATCGGCGTTGAAGTCGATCTGGAAGTACTTGGAGATCTCTGCCCACCACTGTGACAGCCGGCTGGCACCATCACCGTCGGTGGTCAGGGCGCCGAGGGCATCGGCATTGCTGGCGAACTCGGGCGACTGGGCACTGAGCTGCTGCACCAGTTCGCGCTGTGCGGCCAATTTGAGGAACAGGCCAGTACGGTCCGGTTGCTGGGTGCTGTTGAGCGTGGCCAGGCTGCGTGCCAGTTGCTCGCGGGCGGCGAAGGCGCCCGGGTCGCTCTGCTCGCGCAGGATTTCGTCGGCCCCCTCGACCAGCGCCTTGGCACTGGTGATGTCCTGCAGTGCTGACAGGCGCAGGGTGGCCAGGCGCAGCAGGTGCTCGGCTTCAGCCAGGCGCCATTCCTTGCGGCTCTCGCCCAGCACGGTTTCCAGGCGCTGGCTGAGGCGCTGCTGGTCGCCTTGCAGTTGCGCCACCAGGCGGCGCCGGTCTTCCAGTTCGCTGGCCGCCGGCAGGCTGGCCAGTTGCGCGCTGATCTGCTGCTCACGCTGTTGCAGGGCTTCGGCGCGCTGGTTCAGCGCCTCGATGCGCTGGCCCTGGTTGAACTCGCTGCCTTGCAGTTGCCGCACCTGCCAGACACCCCAGCCGCCTACCGCCACCCCGGCTGCGCCAAGCAGCAAGGCCAGCGCTGCCAGGCCACTGCCGGAGCGCTTGGCAGGTGGGGCGGTAACGGGTTCCGCCGGCGCCTGTGCCGACGGCTGATCGTTATTGGACAAGACAGTCTCGCTCACGTATCCATCCTTTGCATGGGGGCGCATCGCGTTCAGCTTAGCGCCTTAAGAGGCAGGTGCAGCGCTACGCTGCACGGCTGCCAGCAAGGCCGTGGCACTGGCGCCACGGCAATCCACAACCTGTTGGGCCCCGGCGGCCCTGGCCTGTTCAGCAACCCGCGGGCTGGGCACGAACAGCGGCAGAAGGGCCAGCTGCGGCCAATCGGCGCCGGCCATCTGCTGCAAGTGTTCAAGACCCTGCCCACTGCTGACCACCAGGCCATTGAGGCGTTCCGCTTCGATGCGGCGCATCAGGGTGCCCGCCGGGTAAGCCGGCAGGCAGCGACGATACAGTTCCAGATATTCGACACTAGCACCTTGCTCTGCAAGACGCTCTGCCAGCAGTTCGCGACCTCCGACGCCGCGCACGATCAATATACGTGGTGTGGGCACGGCAAGTGCCTGGCGCAGGGCCGGCAGCGCCAGCAAGGCTTCGCTGTCATCGCCGCGCGGCGGGAAGCTCACCTCCAGGCCTGCCTCCTGCAGCACTGCAGCAGTGGCCTCGCCTACGGTGAACCAGCCTTGCCGGGGTGGCTGCAGGCCGGCCTGGGCAAGTTGATCAAGTAACAACCTGGCGGCTGGTTTGCTGACCACGATGATCGCCTGGAAGCCATGCAGGCCTTCCAGCAAAAGCCGCTGCCAGGCCTCCACGGTAACGGGCTCGATCGCCAGCAGTGGCAGGCAACTGCTGCCCACTCCCGCTGCCGCCAGGCTTTGCGCCAGCGCTGCGCAGTCCTCGGCAGGCCGGGTCAGCAACAGGCGCCATCGGCTCACGGGTGGCCGGCCTCGCCGTAAACTTCCTTGAGGATGGCCTCGGCGCCTTGGCCCAGCAGGTCCTCGGCCACCTGTACGCCCAGGGCCTCGGCTGCAGCGCGGGGCGCGCGGGCATCGGCCACCAGCAGGGTACCGCCGCTAGGCTGGCCAACCAGGCCACGGAGCCACAGCTGGTCACCTTCGAGCACCGCGTAGCAGGCAATCGGCACCTGGCAGCCGCCATTCAGGCGTTTATTCAGGGCACGTTCGGCAACCACCCGGTCGGCGGTATCGGCATGGTGCAGCGGCGCCAGCAGCGCGTGGATTTCCTGGTCGGCGCTGCGGCACTCGATGCCCACCGCGCCCTGGCCGCCAGCCGGCAGGCTGTCATCGACGCTGATGGTGGAGGTGATACGGTCTTCGAAGCCCAGGCGGATCAGGCCGGCGGCGGCGAGGATGATGGCGTCGTACTCGCCAGCATCCAGCTTGGCCAGGCGGGTGTTGACGTTGCCACGCAGGAAGCGGATTTGCAGGTCCGGGCGGCGCGCCAGCAACTGTGCCTGGCGGCGCAGGCTGGAGGTGCCGACGATGCTGCCGGCAGGCAGCGCTTCGAGGCTGGCAAAGGTATTGGACACAAAGGCATCACGCGGGTCTTCGCGCTCGCAGATGCAGTACAGGCCCAGGCCCTCGGGGAAGTCCATGGGCACGTCCTTCATCGAATGCACGGCGATGTCGGCTTCGTTGTCCAGCAGGGCGGTTTCCAGTTCCTTGACGAACAGGCCCTTGCCGCCGATTTTCGCCAGCGGCGCATCGAGCAGCTTGTCACCACGGCTGACCATGGGCACCAGGGTCACCAGCAGACCGGGGTGCGCCTGCTCAAGGCGGGCTTTGACGTATTCGGCCTGCCACAGGGCCAAGGCACTTTTACGGGTGGCAATGCGGATTTCGCGAGTGGACATGGAACGCCCCGATCCAGAGAAATGCTGTCGATGATAACAGCATCACTGGTATCGCTTGCAGATGTGGATCAGCTGAGGGCCCCTTCGCGGCTAAAGCCGCTCCCACAGGTTCATCACTGCCTTCAGAGCGGCACGTACCTGTGGGAGCGGCTTTAGCCGCGAACAAGGGCGCAGCCCTTGCCATGCGAGCGCTGTATCAGAGGGTTTGCATCATCTTGCGCACGCCGGCCACATGGCGCCGGCTGACCGTCAGGGCATCACCGTCCAGGCCCTTCAGGTACAGCTGAAAGTGCCCCAACGGGGTGCGCTGCAGGCGTTCGATCCGTTCGCGGGCGACCAGCGCGTTGCGGTGGATACGCACGAAGCGTTCGCCAAACTCATCTTCCAGGGCCTTGAGCGGCTCGTCGAGTAGCACTTCCCCGGCCTCGTGACGCAAGGTCACGTATTTGTGGTCGGCAATGAAATAGATCACCTGGGGTAAAGGGATCAGCTCGATGCCTTTGCGCGTGCGGGCACTGATGTGGCTGCGTGGGCCGCCACCTTCGTTGGCCGGCCGGGTGAGCGCCGCCAACTGGGCGCGGTTGGGTTTTTCGGCCTTGCGCAGTGCATCGCGCAGCGCCTGGGCCTGGAAGGGTTTGGTCACATGGCTGAGGGTGCTGTCCTTGAAAGCCTCTGCACCGTATTCATCATCCCCGGTGCAAAACACCACCGCCGGCGGCGCCTCGCGTTCGCACAGGCGAGCGGCGACCTGCAGGCCATCCAGGCCTGGCATGCCGATGTCCAGCAGGACCACATCGGGCTTGAGGCTTTCGATCAGTGCCAAGGCCTCCTCGCCGTTGGTAGCACTGGGCTCCAGCACGGTGTAACCCTCCAGTTCGCCGAGCATTCGGCTTAGGCGCTCACGGCCTTGGGGTTCGTCATCAACGATCAGGACATTCATAATTGCGCTGGATTCCTGAATGAGTCTCGCACAGGTATAGCGTAGACAGGTGTGGTTCGAGCGACACTGCGGTCACGCTCTAGACCGGTGCGATGGCCAAAGATTCACTCGGCCGGCAGATTCACTGCCAGTCCTCTGTCCAACTGTAGACGCTCCGTGGAACACTGCCGTTCATTCCTTAAAATCCTTCTCTGCCGTTTTCCCGGCATTTCTCTCGACCAGCGCCCTGCGGCGGCCAGCCCAACCCTGCTATCATCGGCGCCACTTTTTCGTTCACGCCTGCAATGAGTGAATCCATGAGCACCGACAAGACCAATCAGTCCTGGGGCGGCCGCTTCAGTGAGCCCGTCGACGCCTTCGTCGCCCGTTTCACCGCCTCGGTCGACTTCGACAAGCGCCTGTACCGCCACGACATCATGGGTTCGATCGCCCATGCCACCATGCTGGCGCAGGTCGGCGTGCTCAGCGATGCCGAGCGCGACACCATCATCGATGGCCTGAAGACCATCCAGGGCGAGATCGAGGCCGGCAACTTCGACTGGCGCGTCGACCTCGAAGACGTGCACATGAATATCGAAGCACGCCTGACCGACCGCATCGGCATCACCGGCAAGAAGCTGCACACCGGTCGTAGCCGCAACGACCAGGTGGCCACTGACATCCGCCTGTGGCTGCGCGACGAGATCGACCTGATCCTGGCCGAAATCACCCGCCTGCAGCAGGGCCTGCTGGAGCAGGCCGAGCGTGAAGCCGAAACCATCATGCCCGGCTTCACCCACCTGCAGACGGCCCAGCCGGTCACCTTCGGCCACCACCTGCTGGCCTGGTTCGAAATGCTCAGCCGCGACTACGAGCGCCTGGTCGACTGCCGCAAGCGTGCCAACCGCATGCCGCTGGGCAGCGCCGCGCTGGCCGGCACCACATACCCGATCGACCGCGAGCTCACCTGCAAGCTGCTGGGCTTCGAAGCCGTGGCCGGCAACTCGCTGGACGGCGTGTCGGACCGCGACTTCGCCATCGAATTCTGCGCGGCTGCCAGCGTGGCGATGATGCACCTGTCGCGCTTCTCCGAAGAGCTGGTGCTGTGGACCAGTGCGCAGTTCCAGTTCATCGACCTGCCCGACCGCTTCTGCACCGGCAGCTCGATCATGCCGCAGAAAAAGAACCCCGACGTGCCAGAGCTGGTACGTGGCAAGAGCGGCCGTGTGTTCGGTGCCCTGACCGGCCTGCTGACCCTGATGAAAGGCCAGCCACTGGCCTACAACAAGGACAACCAGGAAGACAAAGAGCCGCTGTTCGACGCCGCCGACACCCTGCGCGACTCGCTGCGTGCCTTTGCCGACATGATCCCGGCGATCAAGCCCAAGCACGCCATCATGCGTGAAGCGGCCCTGCGTGGCTTCTCCACCGCCACTGACCTGGCCGACTACCTGGTACGCCGTGGTCTGCCGTTCCGTGACTGCCACGAAATCGTTGGCCACGCGGTGAAGTATGGCGTGGACACTGGCAAGGACCTGGCCGAGATGAGCCTGGACGAACTGCGCCAGTTCAGCGACCAGATCGAGCAGGACGTGTTTGCCGTGCTGACCCTGGAAGGCTCGGTGAATGCGCGTAACCACATTGGTGGTACCGCGCCGGCGCAGGTGCGTGCGGCCGTTGTTCGTGGCAAGAGCCTGCTGGCTTCGCGCTGATCAAAACCTGGGGCCGCTTTGCGGCCCCAGCCTTTTAGCGCTTGCCGCTACGAATCATCTCCATGAAGGCCGGCATCGCCGCCTCCTTGTCCGCCACGATCCGCGCCATGTGCGGGTTCTCGCCCATCCGCTGCAGCAACGCCTTGGCCTGCGGGAAGTCCGCCAGGAAATCGATGTTCAGCACCTTCTTGCCTACGGCATAGGCCAGGTCGACCGAGAAGCAAAACATCAGGTCTGCCAGCGTCAGCTGCTCACCCGCCACATAAGGTGCGAAACGCCCGTTGCGCTTAAGCGTGGCAAACCCGGCCAACAGGTCGGCACGGGCCTTTTCCTTGACCAGCGGCTCCACCGACATGCCAAAGAACGACTCGGCGTAGCAGGTACGTGCCGGCAGTTCGATGTACAGCTCGATTTCCTTGAGCAGCTCACGCACCTTGGCCTGGCCGAACGGGTCGGCCGGCAGCAGCGCCTTGCCGCCCTGGGTCTGTTCGATGTAGTCGAGGATCACGCTGGTTTCGCTGAGGAAACCGTGTTCGGTTTCAAGCACTGGCACCTTGCCCCGCGGGCTCACTTCCAGTGCCTGTGGCGCCTGGCCGCCATAGAAGGTGACTTCCTCGAAGGGCAGGCCTTTTTCCAGCAGGGCCAGCTTGACCATGTTGTAGTAGTTGCTTACCGAGAATCCATGAAGCTTGAGCATGAGGTAACAGCCTCCAGGCCGTAAGGGGTTG
Organism: Pseudomonas sp. TWI929; assembly: GCF_039673335.1. Taxonomy (NCBI): domain Bacteria; kingdom Pseudomonadati; phylum Pseudomonadota; class Gammaproteobacteria; order Pseudomonadales; family Pseudomonadaceae; genus Pseudomonas; species Pseudomonas sp. TWI929. Next base: position 23,107 of record NZ_JBDJLK010000036.1, on the reverse strand, counting down.
GCCTGGCTTTTATAGACCCATCGCTTGCCACTGACCAGCGTCATGCACCCCGTCAATGCCCGGGCATTGCCGCTACAGGCGTGGCACACTGTGCGTCCCATCATAGGAGTAGCGCCATGAGCGAGCCCACCGACATCGACAACGACGACGAAGCCTTCGCCGAGGCAACGCTGACCCAGGCCATCGAGAACCAGATTGAAAGCGGCGATCCGGCCGCGGCCAAGGCCACTTTCAATAAACTGACCTTGGTCGGCTATGAGCGTGACGACATTCTCAACCTGATGGCCCATGTGCTGGCCTTCGAGGTTGACAACATGCTGAAAGAAGACCGCGAGTTCGACCGCGAGTGGTACGAGAACGCCCTGAGGGCGCTGCCAGAACTGCCGCCTGAGATGGATCAAGGCGAGGACGAATAACCCGGCTACACTCGAAGATCAGGCACCGTAGAACGGTGCCGTCATCCTTGTCTGGAAGTCAGGAGTCGCCATGCCTTTTACCCCCGATCTGATCGACGAACTGGAAGTACTCGCGCTGTTCAAACACGACAGCAGCCAGGAAGGCATCAAGATAACCAGCACCGCCGCCCCGGCCCTGATCGCCGCTGCGCAACGCCTGCATGAGAAGGGGCTGACCGATCAACCTGATGGCGGCTACCTGACCAGCCTGGGTCATGACGCCGTGGAAAGTGTCCAACTGCTGCAGAACATTCTCAAGGCGCCACAGCCGGCCTGAATGGCCTCCTCCGTCGGTGTGGGAGCGGCCTTGTGTCGCGATAGGGCCGCAGAGCGGCCCCACTGTTCCAGCACCGCTGCATAAATTGCTGGGGCCGCCTTGCGGCCCTTTCGCGACACAAGGCCGCTCCCACAGGGTCCGCGCCGGCCTGTCAGGCAATCAGTTAGCCGCCGCCCTGCGTTTCTCTGCCAGGCGCGAACGCCCGTACAGGAACACGATGGCCGCCAAGGCCACCGCCTGCGCCGACAGCGAGTAGGCGTCAGCATGTATCCCCAACCAGTCGAACTCGAAGAACGCCACCGGCCGCGTGCCCAGCACCCCGGCCTCTTGCAACGCCTTCACGCCATGCCCGGCGAACACCACCGACAGCGCACACAGCAGCGCGGCGTTGATGCTGAAGAACAGCGCCAGCGGAAGTTTGGCCGAACCGCGCAGGATCACCCAGGCCAGGCCCACCAGCAGCACCAGCGCCGTGGCGCCACCGGCCAGCACCGCCTGGTGCCCGGCAGGGCCTGCCTGCAGCCACAGGGTTTCGTAGAACAGGATCACTTCGAACAGTTCGCGGTACACCGAGAAGAACGCCAGCACGGCAAAGCCGAAGCGCCCACCACCGCTTACCAGGCTGCTCTTGATGTAGTCTTTCCACGCAGCGGCATGGCGACGGTCGTGCATCCACACGCCAAGCCACAGCACCATCACCGCGGCGAACAGCGCCGTGCAGCCTTCCAGCAGCTCACGCTGGGCACCGCCGACGTCGATCACATAAGCCGCCAGGGCCCAGGTGGCGAAGCCGGCGACCAGCGCCAGTGCCCAGCCGATGTTGACGCTACGCACGGCCGATTGCTGGCCGGTATTGCGCAGGAACGCCAGGATCGCAGCGAGTACCAGAATCGCTTCAAGGCCTTCGCGCAGCAGAATCAGCAGGCCAGAGATAAAACTCAGTGACCAGCTCAGGCCATCGCTACCCAGCAGTTTTGCCGCTTGCTCAAGCTTGACCTTGGCTTCGCTCAGGCGCTGCTCGGCCTGGGCCAAGGGCAAGCCATCCTGCAGGGATTGGCGGTAGGCCATCAGCGATTTTTCGGTGTCCTTGCGCGCCAGGGTATCGATGTTATCCAGCGAGCTTTCCACCAGTTCGAAGCCTTCCAGGTAGGCTGCCACCGACAGGTCATAGGCCTGGTCGTGGTCACCTGCCCGGTAGGCAGCCAGGCTCTTGTCCAGGGTACTGGCGGTGTATTCGAGCAATTGCGCCGGGCCGCGCTTGACCTGCGGCGGCTGGGCGCGCTGGGCGCGGAATGCCTCCACGACTGCATTGCCTTCATTGGCGGCGACTTCGGCCGGGGTCTGGCGGGCCAGGTCGGCGATGTTCCAGGTCTTGTCGCCTTTGCCGGCTTCCAGCTTGGCGGTGAAGCTGGCGATGTAGGCGGCCACGTCCCAGCGCTGGCGATCATCCAGCTGGTCGGCAAACGAAGGCATTTCGGTACCGTCGATACCCAGGGCCAGGGTGTTGTAGAGGTCGAACAGGCTCAACTGGTCGAGGCGCGCGACATCTCGCAGGTTGGCCGGGGCTGGCTCCAGGCCGACGCCTGCCGGACCATCGCCGGTACCGGTATCGCCGTGGCAGATCGAGCAGTTTTGCGCATACAACGAAGCGCCGCGGGCCGGGTCCGGGGTGATTACCGGAGCCTGGCTGACCTCGTAGGCCACGGCCAGGCGTGCGCCCAGTTGGCGGGCCTGTTTGGCGACGGTCGGACCGTTCTGACGCTGGTCGATGGCCTGGCGCAACGCCTGGATGCCCTGCTCCAGGGCCGCTTGCTCGGTATTTGCAGGCAGGCCTTTGACCAGTTCGGCCAACACCGTACTGAACTCCTGCTGCTCGCGGTATTCGCCATCGTCGATCACCTTGCCGTCCTGCACGGTCGGCGGGTAGTCGGCACCAATGTAGTCCAGCAGGTGCAGGGCCTTGGTAGCCTCGGCGGGGGCTTCTGCCAGCGCAACAGTGCTGCACAGCGCCAGCACCGGGCCGAGTAATAAAGCCGGTAGCCAGGCAAGCAGACGGGAACGGGTTTTCATGGCCAGTCTCGAAGGGAATGCGAAAGAGAACATTGTTCACTTCCACTTTGCTTCGCTCAAGGGTGCTGGGCGGATTTCATGAAAAATCTTGGTACAAATCAGATGAAGTGGGATCTTATGGGCGAGCACCGGGCGCTTCCCCTGTGGGAGCGGGTTTACCCGCGAACACCGGCACAGCCGGTGCCATACACCGCGTTGCATTCTTCGCGGGTAACCCACATGGACCGCACGTACCCCATTGCCCTGGTTGCTTGAAAGTTATTGAAGACAACCATCGCCTCAGGCGAGCTTTTCCTTCACCGTGAAGTCCACTTCCAGATCGGCATTGGCCAGCAGGTTAACCAGTGCATCCAGGGAGAACTTGTCTATCTTCCCATTCAACAGTTCACTCAAGCGCGGCTGAGTGACATGTAGCCGACGCGCCGCATCCTTCTGAGGTAGGTCCCAGGCACGTACCGTCTTGACCAAAATCCGCATCAGCTGCGATCGCAGCCGAAGGTTGTCGGCCTCTTCTGGCGTATCAGCCAACGCGTCCCATACCGATGCCGAGCGTTCATTCGCCATTGTTGATCACCTCTCAGTCCAGCGACCTGAATCGGGCCTTCGCCACATCAATATCGCGCTTATCCGTCTTTTCAGTTGTCTTGCGGAATGCATGCAGGACATAGACAGCCTCCGGGCGGTTCACAACATAGAACACGCGAAAGCACCGTCTTTACACTTGATGCGGATCTCCCGCACACCCTGCCCCACATTCTCCATCGGCTTCCAGTCTGTAGGTTCTTCACCGGACTGGATCAAATCCAGCTGGTACCCAGCCCGCTGCCTCGCTACTGGTGGAAACCTGCGTACATCATCCTTGCTGCCACCCACCCATTCGACAGGCTTCTGACCGTCCCACATGCCGCATGCTCCTTAGCTGTCGTGCCAATCAGCCGCTGTGCTCGCCTACTGCCTCTCATCTTCAACAGCGTGGTGGTCATGCCGCAGCGCCTTTCTGGCATACATGGCGACGATCAGGCTCCAAGAGCTCACACACAGAATATATCGATACCGATATAAAATCGAGCATGCAAGCGCCTGTCGTTGATTGCGACACAATCAGAGAAATGGGCGAGGCGACTCACCTGAAAAGGCGGATGAAATACATTAAGCCAGGTGTCATTCCTGGCCTAGTCAGCGGCCAACGACTGGCCTTGTAGGATTAATCGTCTGTAGATGGAGAGCGAAATACTGGTTACAGCTGAGGAAGGCCAGCCAAGATACAAAGGTGATGAGGCCGCAATGCGGCCTCAGTTTTACGGTTTGGCAGTATCCTTCCACCCCCCACCCAACGCCAGAAACACCCCAATCTGCCCCAACGCCACTTGGCTATTGGCCGCCGCCAGCTGCGCGCGCATATCGGTATAAGTCCGCGTCGCCTGCAAATCCGCCAGGAACGACTCACGCCCCGCCTGGTAATAGCGGTGCGTCTGGTCTGCCGCTTCCTTGGCCGACTTCTCCGCTTCGGCCAGCGCATCGCGGCGGTCCAGCAGAGCGCTGTATTGCGCCAGTCGGGTCTGGGTCTCGCGGATGGCGTTCAGCACAACCCCATCAAAATTGGCCAGGGCCGCCTGGGTCGAGGCTTCTGCCATGCGAATGCGGGCACGGGTACCGTTGGTGGGGATGGTCCAGCTGATCTGCGGGCCAAAGCCCCAACGGTTGGTCGAAGGCTCGCCGAGGTTTTCCAGGATACCGATGGTACCTACCTGGGCGCCGATGCTGATGTCCGGGTACAGCGCGCCAGTCGCCACGCCGATGTAGGCGGTGGCGGCGGCCAGCTGGCGTTCAGCCTGGCGCACGTCAGGGCGGCGCTTGAGCAGCGCCGCGCCATCGCCTACCGGCACCAACTGGTTCAGGTGCGGCAGCTCGGCACAATCGGCGGTGCCGACAGGCAGCTGGTCAACCGGCTTGGCCAGCAACGCAGCCAGGGTGTACATGCCCGTTTCGCGCTCGGCCTTGAACCGTGGCAGTTCGGCGCGCAACGACTTGAACTGGGTTTGCGAGCGGGTGACCTGGGTTTCATCGCCACGGCCGGCATCACGCAGGCGTTGGTTGAGCTTTACGCTCTGCTCCTGCAAGTCGAGCGACTCGCGGGCGATGTGGTATTCCTCGTTGGCCGAGCACACCTGGGTATATGCCTTGACCACGTCGGCCACCAGGGTGATGCGGGCAGTATCAGCGGCGGCCTGTACTGCATCGGCATTGGCCTTGGCGGCCTCGGTGCCGCGCTTGAAGGTGCCCCACAGGTCGAACTGGTACGAGGCGCTGATGATGGCCTCGCCAATATTGGCCACCGGCACCTTCTCGGGCAGCAGGAACGCTTCGCCAGACTCCTGCAGGCGCTGGGCGCCAAGCTTGACGCCACCGTTGAAGCCACCTTGCGACTCGGCCACTTCGACCTGGGCGCGGGCCTTGGCAATGTTGGCGGCGGCCACTCGCAGCTCGGTGTTGGCACCCAGGGCCTGGCGCACCAGCTCGTTCAGCCGTTGATCCTGATACAGCTGCCACCAGTCCTCGGGCACCGGCGCCGAGACCACGCTGTCGGCATCCTGGCGCAGCGGGCCGTTGAGGTCGCTGCGTTGTACCGCCGCGTCCTTCGGCACTTCATAGTCGGGGCCAACCATCATGCAGGCCCCCAACGACAGGCACAGGCCGGCCAGGATCAACTGTTTCATGGCCGCTGGCCCTCGATGATCGACACCGTGGCGGTACGCCCGGCGATCATGCGGAAGTCCTCAGGCACTTCGTCAAAGGCGATGCGCACCGGAATACGTTGGGCCAGGCGTACCCAGCTGAACGCCGGGTTGACGTTGGGCAACAGGTTGGCGCCGCTGCTGCGGTCACGGTCTTCGATACCCGCGGCAAAGCTTTGCACATGGCCGCGCAGGCGGGTGTTGTCGCCCATCACGCGGATATCCACGGCATCGCCAATGTGGATGCCGCCAAGCTTGGTTTCTTCGAAGTAGCCATCAACGTGGTACGAAGCACTGTCGACCACCGACAGCACCGGCCGGCCGGCGGTGACGAATTCGTGGTTACGCGGCGCGCGGTCGTTGAGGTAGCCGTCCACCGGGCTGCGTACCACCGAGCGGTCGAGGTTGAGCTGAGCGGTATCGACCGCCACCTGCGCCTCGCTGACGGCCGAGCGGGCGCGGGCCTCGCGGGACTGGCTTTCTTCCAGCTGCTCGGCAGCCACCAGGTTGCCCAGCTTGCGGTTGCGCTGCGCTTCGCGGGAGGCCTGGGCCAGGGTTTCCTGGCGCTCACCAAGGGTGGCCTTGGCCTGGCGCAGGGCCAGAGTGAAGCGGTCCTGGTCGATGGTGAACAGCACGTCGCCGCGCTTGACGGTCTGGTTGTCGCGCACTTCGACCTTCTGGATCAGCCCGGACACATCCGGGGCGATCTGGATCACGTCGGCGCGGATGTGGCCGTCGCGGGTCCAGGGGGCAAACATGTAGTAGACCACCATCTGCCACACGAGCACGGCGGCGAAGGTCACTACCAGCAAGGTCAGGACCACACGGCCCAGGGTCAGCAAAGGTTTTTTCATGGCAGCATCAGGTTTCGGCAAAAGTGGTCCACCGCGCCAAGCAGCACGGCATACAGGGCAACGTTGAACAACGCCCGGTGCCAGACCAGGCGGTAAAAATGCAGGCGCACCAGCACCGCGTGCACCCCCAGGAACAGCAGGTAGGTGCCAAACATCATCACCAGCAGCGTGGGCAGGAATACCCCGCTGATATCCAGTTCACCAATCACAGGGGCGCTCCGTCGAGGCCGGGGGGCAGTTGCGGTTGTTCGGCGGGTTCGAGCATCACCTCCACCCCTGGCAGCAGCGCCAGGCGCAGGCCGCTCAGGGCATGCAGCAGGTGGGTGCGGGCGTCGCCGCGCTCGTACAGTTCATCCAGGTTCAGCGCCAACCGCGCGCGCTCCATGTTGCGCAGCAGCGCGGCCGGGGCATGCAGGCGCTCGCCGGCACGCAGGCAGGCGGCATAGTGCGCGCCAACTTCCTCGATCACCGTGTTCAGCCGTTCACGGGCCTGCTGGCCGGCACGCGGCATGTACGCCAGCAGGTCGAGCAGGTTCAGCCCGACGCGCAGGTCGCGCAGGGCCACGCCGCTGTCCTGGCCGGTTTGCGACAGGCGCGGCAGGTGCTGCATCAGGCGGTCGAGCATCTGCACGCCGACCTGGCGGTGCTCGGCCAGGGTCGCCGGCTCGGTCATTTCTACGATGTCGCGCCAGGCGAAGCGGGTCATGCGCTTGGCTGCCAGCTCCACGCCGAACGGGCGCATCACCAGGGTCCAGATAAAGGCGAACAGCAGGCCCACGGGGCCGGCCAGGTTGGAGTTGAGGAAGGTGAAGAAGTCGGCGTCGTAGGCGCCCTGGATACTGATGAAGGTGGAGGTGTTGACGATGGTCAGCAAGGTGCCCAGGTAGAAGCGCGGTTGCACGGTCAGGGTGCCGACGCAGATGAACGGCACGGCAAAGGCCAGCACCAGCATCGGGAAGTCGTGCAGGTTGGGCAGCACCAGAAACAGGTACAGGCTGGAGAAGATGACCGACATCAGCGTCCAGAAGAAGAATTTGTAGATCTGCGGCGCTGGGTCGTCCATGGCGGCAAAGAAGCTGCACGACACAGCGGCGAGAATGACCGCACTGGCGCCCTCGTTCCAGCCCAGACCGATCCACAGGCCGCAGGCAACGACGATCGCCAGCACGGTGGAGGCCACCGAGTACAGCATCAGGCCGCGGTCGAAGAACGCCGTCAGGCGGCCCAGGCGCCAGTGGCGGTACACCGCGCGCCAGGGTTTGGCATCGTCGCTGCGTAGGGCGTGTTGCAAGGTGCAGCAGTCCTGCCAAAGGTCGGCCCATTCGGTCAGCCGATACAAGGCATTGGACAACAGCAACTCGGCGCGCTGGTCGAGGGCGGCGGCGCCAGGCTGCAAACGCTCGATCTGCTCGTGCAAGGCGGTCCAGCGTGCAACCGAAGCGCTGTCGGCGGTGCCCTTGAGCCATTCACGGGCGCTTTCCAGCAACGGTTGCAACTGGGCAAACTGCGCCGGGGCGCGGCCTTCGAGGGCCAACAGGGCATCGTCGAGAGCGTCGACCACCGGCAGCAGGTGGATCATGCGGCCGCGCAGCTCGCGGGCGTTCTTCAGGGTGTGCGGGCCGGCGCCTTCATGGCCGAGCTGACCGATCATCAGCTCCAGCGAGTTGAACGTGGCGACCATCGCCCCGCGCATGCCGCCGACCTTGTCGGCGCTGACGTCGCGGGCCAGGTAGGTGTCACTGTAGCGAATCGCCTCGGTGAACCAGTTGCCGGTGGCACCGACCACCACCGGCGCCAGCCTGCGTGGCCAGAAGATGGCCCCGACCACCGCCGCGCAGACGATCCCCAGGCAGATTTCCTGGGCGCGGGAAGACGCTACGTCGAACACCGCCAGTGGGTTATCCACAACCGCCAGGGCGATCATCGGCAAGGTGTAGCCGGCCAGCATCAACACGTAGTTGTTGGCCGTGCGCAGGTTCAGCGAAAGGAACAGCAAGGTGCCGGTCCACAGGGCGATGGCGATGCTCAGCAGCAACGGCGACTGCACCAGCGGCGGCACCAGGAAAATCGCGCCACCAGCACCTAACAACGTGCCTACGGCGCGGTACAGGGCCTTGGAGCTGGTCGGGCCGACGAACGGGCTGGAGACAATGTACACCGTGGCCATGGCCCAGTAGGGCCGCGGCAACTGCATGAGCAGGGCGATGTACAGGGCGATCATGGAGGCGGCAAAGGTGCGCACACCATAGAACCAGTCGCGGGCTGGGGGGACCGAGCTGAAGAAACCGTTCATGCCGCCCCGCCTGCACTGCCCAGACCGGCAGCTTCGAAGGCGCGTAGCACGCGCAAGGCGGCTTCCAGGTCGGCCTGGTCGATGCCGTGCAGCACATCGCGGCGCAAGCGCACCAGCTCGGCTTCGATGGCTTCGGCCAGGGCACGGCCTTCGGCGGTCAGGCTCAGGGCCTTGGCGCGGCGATCCAGCGGGTCTTCGCTGCGACAGACCAGGCCGGCCTTGCACAGCTGGTCGAGCAGGCGCACCAGCGATGGGCTTTCCAGGCCGGCGGCCTGGGCCACCGCCACTTGGTGCACGCCATCGCCAAGGCGCACAATCATCAGCAATGGCGCGGCACAGGCCTCGGAGATGCCATAGCTGGTCAGTGCCGCGTGGCAGATGCGCCGCCAATGGCGGGCGGCAACCACCATGCCGCTGCTGACTTGCAGGCGCAGGAGATCAAGGGACATGGAAGGAACCAAGGATATTCATAGTTTGCTAACTATCAATATACGCCTGTGCCTCCCCCTGTCGTCAACAGGGGGTGACGGGGGGTATGGATGAATTGTTGTTCATGCTGGGGATTTTGCGTTGCCTGTGCCGGCCCTTTCGCGGCGGTTCGACGCCTCGATGAACCCGCTCCCACAGGGACTACCTAGGCTTCAAGCTATGCGCGGCACCTGTAAGAGCGGGTTCACCCGCGAAGAGGCCCAGGCAGGCAGCAGAAAGTTCAGGGCTGTATCTGGTCTTCCAGCTTCATGGTCAAGGCCAATGTACTGCCCATCTGCACCGCCCGGTCCCGCCATTCCTGGTACCGCACCTCGTCGCGGCTGCTGAAATGCACCGCCAGTTCCTCGGCTGCCTGCACCACCCCCGCTGCTGCCGCCAACTCCAGCCAGTAGAGCGCGGCCTTGAGGTCGGTCTCCACATACAGCCCGTGCATCAACCGGTAACCCACTTCAAAGCGACAGCGCGCCTCGCCCCGCTCGGCCCCGCGCATGAACCACTGGTAGGCCTGCACCAGGTCGACTTGCCAATCCAGGTCGCCATCGCACACCTCCTCCTCATACAGGTCGCCCAACGCCGCAGCGGCATGCAGCATGCCCCGCTCGAAGGCCTGCCGGTAACACTCCGCCGCCTGCACGTAAGAGGGGTCGATACCCTTGCCAAAGTAATGCTGCTGCCCAAGGTTGAACCAGGCAGCGGCATTACCCTGCAGAGCTGCCATGCGTAGCAGGTGCCCGGCCAGCGCGGTGTCGGCACGCCAGTACTTGCCGTTGAGCCAGATCCAGCCAAGGTCGTTGAGCGCCGCTACGTTGCCTTGCAAGGCCTGGCGACGCAGGTCTAGATACACCGCCTGCAGGTCACTGGCCTCATCCAGGCGGCTGACCAGCAATGACCGCTGGCTCGGCACCCCTACCCCGGCATACAGCCGCTGTCGCCGCCCGACAAGGGCCGGTGGGGCAATGACCCGCTCGGGTAGAAGACGGGCAAGCAGCGAATGGATATTGCTGGCAGCAGACATGTTCATCCTCATTGAACGACACACAACCCCAACCTTCGGTTGTGATGAGGCGTGATTCTGCGTGACGTCACGTCAAAACCTGTCGCGAACGATTCGGCACAAGGCAACCAAATGCGACTTCCTTGATCTGAGCAGGCTGTGGCCAATTGCCATACACCCACATGTGCCGCCATCCTATTGCGGCAAGCCTAGACAAGGACGTTACCTTTTGCCGTTCGCCACCACTCGCGCCACCCTCAGCCGTCAGTGGGCGCTGCTGCGCCAGCTGCCCAGTCGCTCTCCAGGCACTACCAGCGCCGAGTTGGTGTGGCGCCTGCGCGATGTGGGCTTTTCTGTCAGCAAACGCACCGTCGAACGCGACCTCAATGAGCTGTCGCTGATCTTTCCGCTGGAGCGCAATGACAAGAGCATCCCGTTCGGCTGGCACTGGTCGGCGAGTGCCGTGGGCGAGTTGCGCGGCAATTTCGACCTGCTGACGCACCTGCGCGGAGATGCACTGCAACCAGCTCAGGGTGAAGGCGTGGAACTGGTGGCGCGGATCAGTGATGCGCTGGCGCGGCAGTTGCGCGAAGCGCCGCTGAGCAGCGACATGCAACTGACGGCGCTGGAGCATGGGCATCGGTTGCGGGCTACGGTGAGTGATGGCTGGCCGTTGCGTTGGTGGCTGTTGAGCCATGGCGATGGGGTGGTGGTGGAGCAGCCTGCGGGGTTGCGGGAAGAGATTGGCAAAATCCTGAGCAATGCGGCTGCGCAGTACCAGAATCTATAGCCTGTACCGGCCCTATCGCCGGCAAGCTCCCACAAGAAGCCCACAAACCTCAAGGCCTGTGGAGTACCTGTGGGAGCTTGCCGGCGATAGGGCCAGTGCAGGTCAGCGCTGCATCCCCCAGCGCCGCACGGTCAGCCGCTCCAATGTATTGAACACCAGCCCTTCCACCAGCAGGCCAATCAGGATCACCACCGCCAACCCGGCAAACACCTTGTCGGTGTACAACTCGTTACGGTTCTGGAAGATGTACCAGCCCAACCCGCCCTTGCCACTGCTGGCCCCGAACACCAGCTCGGCAGCGATCAGGGTACGCCAGGCAAACGCCCAACCGATCTTCAACCCCGACAAAATCGAGGGCAGTGCCGCCGGCACCAGGATGTGCAGCACCAGCCGCAGCCCTTTCAGGCCATAGTTGCGGCCAGCCATGCGCAGTGTCTCGGACACGCCGAGAAAACCTGCATAGGTATTCAAGGCCAAGGCCCACAGCACCGAGTGCACCAGCACGAAGATCAGGCTGTTGTCACCCAGCCCGAACCACAGCAAGGCCAAGGGCAGCAGGGCAATCGCAGGCAATGGGTTGAACATCGAGGTCAGCGTACCCAGCAGATCACGGCCCAATTGGGTCGAAACCGCCAGGCTGGTCAGGCCGAAGGCCAGGACGATGCCCAGCACGTAACCCTTGAGCAGTATCACCAGCGAGACGCCGACCTTGGCCGGCAGTTCTCCGCTGATCAAGCCATCCCACAAGGCAGCGGCGGTTTGCACGAAGCCTGGCAGCAGCAGGTCATTGCCCTGGTAGCGGGCAACGGCCTCCCACAACACGGCGATCACCAGCAGGATAACCGCCTTGCGTAGCCAGCCTTGCTGCCACAAGCGCTGGGCCAAGGGCAGTTGGCGTTCCACAGGCACACTGAGCAGGGGCTGCAGCTGCACCTCGTATTCCTGGCGTACAGGTGTAGTGGCCATGGCTGAAGCTCCTGTCAGTAAGCGATGCGGATATCGTTGAAACCAAGGTCGTCCGGCTGTTCCGGAACATCCGCCTCATCGAACAGCAAACGATGGATACGCCGGGCACTGGCCTGGAAGTCGCTGCCGCCCAGGCTGCCCAGGTTGTACTGGTGGCTGTGCACCTCGGCCCGTACCCGCCCCGGGTGTGGTGACAGCAGCAGGATGCGGTTGCCGACCACCAGCGCTTCTTCGATGGAGTGGGTGACAAACAGCAAGGTGAAGCGCACCTCCTCCCACAGCAGCAGCAGTTCTTCCTGCATCTTGCGCCGGGTCAGCGCGTCGAGTGCAGCGAACGGCTCATCCATCAGCAAGATCTTCGGCTGCATGGCCAAGGCCCGGGCAATCGCCACGCGAGCCTTCATTCCGCCCGACAGGGTATGCGGATAAGCCTCGGCGAAGGCGGCCAGGCCGACCTTGTCCAGGTAGTGCAGCGCCCGTTCCTCGGCCTCGGCGCGTTTGAGCTGGCCAGACACCAGCAGCGGGAACATGACGTTTTGCTTCACCGTTTTCCACGGTGGCAGTTGGTCGAACTCCTGGAACACCACGATGCGGTCGGGGCCTGGGCCGCGGACCGGCTGGCCCTGCAGCAATATCTGCCCTTCCTGTGGCTGGATGAACCCGGCCACGGCCTTGAGCAAGGTGGACTTGCCGCAACCGGAGGGGCCGAGCAGTACAAAGCGGTCGGCACGATCGACTTCGAAGCTGACCTGGTGAGTGGCGCGCACCACGCGTTGCGCGGTGCGGTATTCGAGGCTGAGGTTATCCACCTTGAGCAAAGGCGGCGTGGCGACAGGGCTCAGGTTGCTGGCCGTGTGGCCTGGCAAAGGGGCGGTCATGATCGCTCAGCTCCCCTGCAACGGGCGTTCATCCTGGAAGAAATAGTCCTTCCACGATTCCGGCTTGTGCTTGATGGCACCTACCCGATAAAGGAAATCGGCCAGCTTGTACGTGTTCTTGGGCGTGACGGTGAACTCGTACTGCGGGTTGTCGATCAGCTTGATCAGCGCGTCGCGGTCGATCTTGGCCTTGGTCACGCGGATGTAGGTGTCGGCGGCAGCAGCCTTGTCCTTCTGGGCGAAGTCTGCGGCTTCGGCCAGGGCGTCGACGAAGGCCTTGTAGGTTTTCGGGTTGTCCTTGCGGAATTTTTCGGTGGCAAACAGCAAGGTCGGCGAGTTGGGGCCGAGCAGGTCGTAGCTGTTGAGCACCACATGCACGTCCTTGTTGGCCAACACCTGGTCCTGGAACGGCGGGTTGGAGAAGTGCCCGTTCAGCTCGGTGCCACCTGCCAGCAACGCGGCGGTGGCATCGGGGTGCGGCACGGCCAGGGTGTATTTGTCGAGGCGGTTGTATTCCTTGTCGCCCCACTGCTGGGCGGCGGCATACTGCAGGAAGCGCGATTGCACCGAGACGCCTACCGCCGGCACGGCGATGCGGTCCTTGTCGGAAATATCGGCGATGGTCTTCACATTGGGGTTGCTGCTGACCAGGTAGTACGGGAAGTTGCCCAGCGAAGCCACGGCCTTGACGTTCTGCCGGCCCTTGGTGCGGTCCCATACGGTCAGCAGCGGGCCAACGCCGGCACCGGCGATGTCTACCGAGCCGGACAGCAAGGCGTCGTTGATCGCCGAACCACCCGAAAGCTGGGCCCAGTCGACTTCGATGTCGATGCCCTGCTCCTTGCCGTGTTTTTCGATCAGGTGCTGGTCACGCACCACGTTCAGCAGCAGGTAGACGATGCCGAACTGCTCGGCGATGCGGATCTTGCCTTCTGCTTGCGCTGCGGCGGGGGCTGCCAGGCTGCCGACGACCAGGCTTGCACCTAGGCCGATGCTTGCCGCCAGGCGGCTGATGGATTTGCGCATGATGGTTTCCTCAGTCGTCAGAACGGGGCATCGCCCTGGATGGTGGTGCGGTACAGCTTGCGCCGCAGGTGTGCGGGGCAGCCGGTGGCCAGGTGGATCAGCGAGCGGTTGTCCCAGAACACCAGGTCGTCGGGCTGCCATTGGTGGCGGTAGATGTTCTGCTCCAGCACGCTCAGGGCGTACAACTGTTGCAGCACGTCGCGGCTTTCGTCATCTGGCAGGCCAACGATGCGGGTGGTGAAGCCTTCGCTGACGAAAAGCGCCTTGCGGCCGTTTTCCGGGTGGGTGCGTACCACCGGGTGGATAACCTCCTGTACCTGAGCCAACTGCTCGGCGGTCAGGGTCGGGCGCCAGTTGCCTTCGAATTTGGTTTCGGCATAACGGGCCGTGTAGGAGTGAGCGGCACTGCGGCCCTCGACCACTTTGCGCAGAGCATCAGGCACGGCGTCCCAGGCTTTGTGCATGTCGGCGAACAAGGTGTCGCCACCTTCGCTGGGCAATTCCTGGGCATGCAGCATGGAGCCGAGGCTGGGCAGCTCTTTGTACGACAGGTCCGAGTGCCAGAACTTGCCGGCATCGCCCAGGCCGATGTTCTGGCCGTTTTCGATGATGTTGGAAACGATCAGGATTTCGGGGTGGCCTGCCAGCAGAAACTGCTTGAGCACGTGGATTTGCAATTGACCGAAGCGGCGGCTGAAAGCGATCTGCTGATCCGGGCTGATGCGCTGGCCGCGAAACACCAGCACATGGTAGTCGAGGTGGGCGCGATGGATACGGGTGAAATCCTCGGCGTTGACCGGTTTGGCCAAATCCAGGCCGATGATCTCGGCGCCTGTGGCACCGGAGAAGGGGCGGACTTCGAAGCGTTGCGGCTGGGCGCTGTCGATGGTCGACAAGGCGTTCGAGGCGGCTGACATTTTTCACTCCCACGCAGTGCGCGACTTCAATGGCGCGCAACGATCAGAAACGCACGGGGATTTCCCGTGTGGGTTCAAGTCGTGCGGCGCATCGATTGGTCGACGGGTACGCAGTGGAAGTAACTATAAAGTCATAAGAGAAATATTTTAAATACCATTAAAGAATAAACATAGCACTGGGGTTGGGCTGAGCCGTGCTCAGATCAGCCCGCCCTGCTCTTCTTCCTCAATGAGATTGGTCAGGCTGCTGAGCGCCTTGCGCGCGGTGGAACGGTTAAGCAGCTTGGCCTGCGCGCCGGGGGGCAGGTCGGTGATCTTGAATACGCCCTTGGCGGTCAGTACGTCGATCAGGTCCTCGAGCACGCGGATCATGTCCAGGTCACTTTGCTTGAGCTGGTTGAGGCTGTTTTCCACGACGTCATCGGCAAACCATTCCTGGATATCGGCATGGTCGGCGGGGAGCATTTCGGTGAACTGGTCAAAAGCGGCTGCTTCTACCCGCAGCAGCTGGCCGGCGGCGTCGCGTTGCACGTAGAACATGGCGGTATCCCTCGTCACGTTGGTTCCTGGATGGTAGACAGCAGCATAGGCAAAGATCACCGGGCACGCAGGCCCGGCGCCAGAGTATGCGCTGTCGGAAGATGGCAGGAAAGAGCCATGGCCGCTGCGCGGCCAATCGCCGGCAAGCCGGCTCCCACAGGGTCCGCACAACCTTGAGGGGTTGCACAGTACCTGTGGGGGCTGGCTTGCCGGCGATCGGGCTGCAGAGCAGCCCGCTAGCGCATCAGTTGTCCTTGTTGTGGATGATGATGGTTGGGTCAGCACCGCTGATCAACGAATTGATCGTGGTGTTGGACCAGTTCACCCCTTCCAGCTTGATGGTCACGTCAGCGTTGGCGGTACCACCGGCGGCGTTTAGCTTGCCTTCGCTGCTGACTTGCAGCGTAGTCGTGCCTTCCACTGTGGTGAGCTTCAGGTAGTTGTCGATGGTGCTGCCTTTCTCGTTCTGGAGCAGGTCCTTCAGGTCGATACGGTCACCCTCGGCCACCTTGAAGTCCTTGATCACGTCATTACCGGTATCGCCAGCCTTCCACACGAAGGTGTCGGCACCACTGCCACCGGTCATGGTGTCGTCGCCCTTGCCGCCAAGCAGGATGTCATTGCCTTCACCGCCGAGCAGGATGTCTTTGCCCGCGCCGCCGATCAGGATGTCATTGCCCTTGCCGCCGTCGAGGGTGTCGTTGCCGCCCTGGCCGAACAGAATGTCATTGCCATTGCCGCCGTTGAGGATGTCGTTGCCATCGTTGCTGCGCGAGACATCGAATTCGCTGACGTGCTCGACGATGTACTTGTGCAATACGCGACCGTCGACATCGCCCAGGGCCACCCCCAACTGGCCTGCGACATAGCCCTGAATGGCTTCGACACCGTTGCCGGCGACCGAACCGAAGGTCACCAGGTCACCGAAGATGATGTCGTTGCCATCACCTCCGTTGACGGTGTCGTTGCCCGGCACCGTAGCTTCGCTGTGGCCCAGGATCGCTTCCGCCAGCTTGCTCGGGTCGATATTGGTCTGCGGCTTGCTATCGGTGTCGTAAGGCTTCAGGTCGTTGAAATTGACCGCGCTGTTGAGGCCGATAGCCTCCACGCCAGACAGCTTGGACAACAACAGGAAGCTCTGTTGGGAGTTTTGGTCCACGTAGTAGTCGTAGTAGGAACTGGCTACGTAAGAGAACTCATAGGTCCCGTCACCCTGGGCATGCAATTGCCCGGAAGCATCACTGTCGCTACGCCAGTTGTTGTTGTTGCTGCTGGTCTTGTACTCGGAGGTCACGTTGCCTTTGGCATCGATGCTGAAGCGGTTGTTGGTACCTACCAACTTGTCGGTGACTACGTCGCCCAATTTGTAGTTGATCGATTTGAGCGCGGCATCCAGCGTGGTGTTGGTGTTCTTGAAGACGGCGTCGTACTCACCGCTCATGAACCTGTTCGGCTGACCGTCAGTGATGAAGAACGTCTGGCGGCTACCGGTGTTACCGGCATCCTTGAGTTGCTGGAACCAGTTGGCGGTAGTCTTGAAGGCGTCCTCGTAGTTGGTCGTCCCGTCGGAATACATCGCATTGAGTGCTTTGTAGAGGCTGCTCAGCGCGTTCTTGTCGCCCAGGTTGACCGAGATCGTACTGTTCACCTGGGTGGAGAAATCCACCAGCAGGATGTTCACTGTGCCGGATTGTGCGCCCTTGACGCTGTTGGCCAAGGTATCGAACACCGACTTCAGCGAGTTGCGCGCGGCATCGACCGCACTGCCCATACTGCCCGAGGTGTCGACGATGAACGCAATGTTGTAGTCCTGACCCGGCGTTACGTGCAGGCCACTGATGTCGGCAACAATGATGTCGCTGGTGACGGTGCCGGTGAACGTGTCGCTGTCGGTGGTCAGGTTGGCGGTAGTGTAGGTATCCGGATAGACGGTTACCTTGATCGTGCCTTCATTGGTCGCCTTGCTGGAGCCCACGCTCTCGGTGGCGGTCGAGGTAACCTTCACGTCGAACTGGCCCTGGTAGTACGCAGGCGGCTTGATGCTCAGGCCGTTGAGGTTCCAGCCGGTGACATCGACCGAGGTGGCACCGACGGTAACGGTATGACCGGCGCCATCGCTGAGCACCGAGCCTGCCGGAATGCCGTCGAGCTTGACGGTCAGGCTTTCCGAGCCGTCGGTGTCGGTCAGGTTGGTCGAGATGCCGACCAGCTTGACAGTGCCGTTCTCCGGCCCTTCGTTGAGCTTGTAGCCGTCGTAGTAGCCCTGGCCATCGCTGCCGTGCAAGTCAGACACGGAAAGCCCGGCGTTGCCCATGGCAGTCACGTTCGGGTACATCGGGATGGCCGAGCTGTTCAGGTCGGTCACCGGGCCGTTACCGACCTTGACGTTGATGTCCAGGCTGCCCGGGCCGGCCTGGTTGGCGTGGTAGATCTCCAGGGTGTAGTAGCCGCTGACGAGCGGCGTATAACTGCCGGAAATCGTGCCGTTCGCGCCCCAGGTGGCGCCGACCACGCTGTCTTTGCCGATGTAGACCTGCAGGCTGTCATCGGCGACGCCGCTGAAGGTGTAGGTCTTGCCCGCTTCCAGGTAGATCAGGCCGGAGGTCTTCGAGCCAGTACCGGCGGTAACGCTGCTGCCCGAATCGGCACTGGTAACCTGCTCGGTCTTGCTGGCACTGCCGGAGTTGGCAAACACGGTCTTCAGCGCAGCACCGCTGATGCCGTTGCCGTTGGTGCCCAGGCCGCTGAGGCTGTTCCAGGTTTCCCGGGTCAGGCCGAGCGAATCGGGGGTGTTGCTACCGATGTTCAGGTCAGGCTTGTCGGCCACAGGCGCGATGTCGACCTTCAGCGTGGCCTCGCTGCCCGCAGCGACACCGTCGGTAGGCTTGTACTTGATCTGGGCGTAGTCGGCCTGCTTGTTGCCGATGCCGCTACCGCCGTAGCCGTCGATGCCCGACTCGTTGAGTTTCGGCACGAAGCGCAGGTTGCCGGCAGCGATGTCGGCCTGGCTGACGGTCTGGTTCTGGGCCACGTTGACCCAGGCGGTGCCATTGAACAGCTGCAGGGAACCCGCAGGCAGCTGGGTGAAGGTCAGGCCCAGGCTCGACAGAGCGCTGTCGACGTCGGAAACGTTGAAGTCGCTCCAGCCCAGCACCAGCGGCGTGTCTTCGAAGCCGCTGACGGCGCCGCCTGTAGCGACCGGTGCGTCGTTGACCGCTATGACGTTCACCGTGGTAGTAGCGGTATTCGAGGTGTTCACGCCGTCGGTTACTGTCACGGTAATGACGCGCGGCGTGGTGCTCGGGTTCTCGCTGCTATTGATGAAGGTGATGTTCTTGATCGCCTGGATATAGTCGGCCAGCGTTGCCGAGCCGCTCAGGGTCAGCACTACCTTGCCTTCGGTGGTGTTGGCGTTGATCGAGATACCGTTGACACTGTTGCCCAGGTTCAGCGCATCACCCGGTTGGCGGTTGGTCAGGGTGACCGTCGCACCGGTCAGCCTCGAACTGTCGAAGTCGGTAATGGTGACGTCCACATCGCCGATCGACACACCGCTGCCCGGCTGGTTCTCGGTGAAGGTGGTCTGGTAGTCGGCACCGGTCTTGCCGCTGGAGTCGTTGCCATCCAGGTCCAGAACCGGAGCCGGCTCGAAGATCTGGGTAGTCACGCTACCGGCGCTGCTGCTGATGTCGAGCCTCTCGAAGTTGCCGCCAGTGGCCGAATCGATCTTGACGGTGAAGTTCTCGGTACCCTCGGTGACGTTGTCCTTGGCGGTCGGGATGATGAATGTTGCCTGCGTGTCATTGGCCTTGATCACCACAGTGGCCACGCCGGTGAAGTCCACGCCATTGGTCGCAGTGCCGGTGTAGGTCAGTTTGACGGTGACGTCGGTCTCGGCCTTGTTGGTCAGGTTCAGTACGTACGTGGCGTTGCCACCTTCGGCGACGGCAGTGCTACCGCTGATGCTCAAGGTGGTGGCCTGGATAGTATCCGTGACCGCGGTGACCGCCGCTGTTTCGCTAACGTTCAGTTTCTCGAAGTTACCACCGCTGGTTTCGGTGATCTTCGCCGAAACGTTGCCTGCGTCGATATAGACGTCATCGGTTGGTGCCGGAACGGTAACGCTACCGGAGAGCTTGCCCGCTTCGATGATGATGACGGCGTTGTTGCTGAGCTTGATGGTCATGTCAGTGCCGGCCTTGTTGGTCAAGGTGGCGATATAGGTGATCTGGCCACCTTCTTCTACGGTCGGCGTGGCGCGCAGACTCAGGCCGGTTGGGTCGATGGTGTCCTTGATCTCAACGCTCGCCGAAGGCTTGGTCAGGACCAGGTTCTCGAACGGGCGACCATTCGGCACGCTGGTGCCGGTGATGCTGACAGTCAGGGAACCTCCGTCGACATAGACGTCTTCGCCCTGTGCATCGTTGGTCCAGATCGCAGAGGTCTCGCCTTTCACGATGACTACCGACTTGCCTTCACCCAGCTGCACGGTCAGGTCCTGGTCCAGGGCCTCCTTGATGCTGATGGTGAAGGTCGGTTTCTCGTTCTCGAAGACCGAAGACTGGTTGGCAACGATGCTCAGCTCGACCTTGTCGCCATGGTTGTTCTCGCCTGGGGTGCCCACGCCGGGTTCGTCGACCACTTTGGTGCTGGCGGCCTTGTCGTCCAGCTTGAGGTTTTCGAAGCGGCTTGCGCCTGGGCCATCCACCGACTTCAGCGACAGGCTGACGGTGGTGTCGCCGATGTACACGTTGTCCGGAGCGGCCACAGTCACGCTGCCGCTGGTTTGGTTGGCCGGTACGGTGATGGTGGTTTTGCCGTCACTCAGGGTGAAGGTCAGGGCACCGTGGTTGTTGATCGGCAAACCAGTCGGGCCGGTCAAGGTGACGGTGTAGACGATGCTGCCGCCTTCGGTCACTTCCGGCGTCGCAGTCAGCTTGGCCACGACCTCGGTCTGGGTATCCTTGATCTCGACGCTCGCCGAAGGCTTGGTCAGGACCAGGTTCTCGAACGGGCGACCATCCGGCACGCTGGTGCCGGTGATGCTGACAGTCAGGGAGCCTCCGTCGACGTAGACGTCTTCGCCCTGTACATCGTTGGTCCAGATCGCAGAGGTCTCGCCTTTGACGATGACTACCGACTTGCCTGCACCCAGCTGCACGGTCAGGTCCTGGTCCAGGGCCTCCTTGATGCTGATAGTGAAGGTCGGTTTCTCGTTCTCGAAGACCGAGGACTGGTTGGCAACGATGCTCAGCTCGACCTTGTCGCCATGGTTGTTCTCGCCTGGGGTGCCCGAGCCGGGTTCGTCGACGACCTTGGTAGTGACCGCAGTCTTGTCCAAGGTCAGTTGCTCGAACTTGCCGACATCAGCGCCGGTAACGGTACCGATCGACTGCACCACAGGCGTATTGCTGCCGGTGTAGACGTTGTCCGGAGCCGTGACGTTGATCGAGCCGGTAGCGGTGTTGGCCGGCACCGTGATGACAGTCTTGCCGTCGCTCAGGGTGAAGGTCAGCTCGCCATGTTTGTTGATCGGCAGGCCGTCGGCGTTGGTCAGGGTGATGGTGTAGGTGATTACCCCGCCTTCGCTCACGGACTCAGTGGCCGTCAGGGTCGCCACCACTTCGTCGATGGTGTCGGTGACTTCAACGGTCGCCGCGCCACCGTACTGCAGGTTTTCGAAACCGGCACCGGTAGCGTCAACCGCTTCCTTGATGCCAAGGCTGATTTCGCCCTTGTCGAGGTAGACGTCGTCGCCCTGCTCAGCATGGGTATACGGTTCGCTGCTGAGCTGACCCGCCTTGATGGTCACCACCGCATCGTTGCTCAGGGTCACGAGCAGGTCATGATCCAGCACGGTGTTGATGTGCACGGTGAAGGTCGGTTTGACGTTCTCGGCCACCGATTCCTGGTTGGCGGTGATGGTGACCAGCACCACATCGCCCTGGTTCTCGTGGCCTGGGGTGCTCGCGGTGCCCGAGCCTGGCTCGTCGGTCACCGTGGTGCTGACCGGGGTCTTGTCCAGGGTCAGTTGTTCGAACTTGCCGACATCAGCGCCGGTAACGGTACCGATCGACTGCACCACAGGCGTATTGCTGCCGGTGTAGACGTTGTCCGGAGCAGTGACGTTGATCGAACCGGTAGCGGTGTTGGCCGGCACCGTGATGACAGTCTTGCCGTCACTCAAGGTGAAGGTCAGCTCGCCATGTTTGTTGATCGGCAGGCCATCGGCGTTGGTCAGGGTGATGGTGTAGGTGATTACCCCGCCTTCGCTCACGGACTCAGTGGCCGTCAGGGTCGCAACCACTTCGTCGATGGTGTCGGTGACTTCAACGGTCGCCGCGCCACCGTACTGCAGGTTTTCGAAGCCGGCACCGGTCGCGTCAACCGCCGACTTGATGCCCAGGCTGATTTGGCCGGCATCGTTGTAGACGTCGTCGCCCTGCTCGGCATGGGTGTACGGCTCGCTGCTGAGTTGACCCGCCTTGATGGTCACCACCGCATCGTTGCTCAGGGTCACGAGCAAGTCGTGATCCAGCACGGTGTTGATGTGCACGGTGAAGGTCGGTTTGACGTTTTCCGCCACTGTATCCTGGTTGGCGGTGATGGTGACCAGCACCACATCGCCCTGGTTCTCATGGCCAGGGGTGCTCGGGGTACCCGAGCCTGGCTCGTCGGTCACGGCGGTGCTGACCGGCGTCTTGTCCAGGGTCAGTTGTTCGAACTTGCCGACATCTGCGCCGGTCACGGTATCGATCGACTTGACGATCGCCGGGTTGGTGCCGGTGTAGACGTTGTCCGGAGCAGTGACGTTGATCGAACCGGTAGCGCTGTTGGCCGGCACGGTGATGACAGTCTTGCCGTCGCTCAGCGTGAAGGTCAGTTCGCCGTGCTTGTTGATCGGCAGGCCATCGGCGTTGGTCAGGGTGATGGTGTAGGTGATCACCCCGCCTTCGGTAACCGAAGGGGTCGCAGTCAGCTTGGCCACCACTTCGTCGGTGGTGTCGGTGACTTCAACGGTCGCCGCGCCACCGTACTGCAGGTTTTCGAAGCCGGCACCGGTCGCGTCAACCGCTTCCTTGATGCCCAGGCTGATCTGGCCGGCGTCGTTGTAGACGTCTTCGCCCTGCTCGGCGTGGGTGTACGGCTCGCTGCTGAGCTGACCGGCCTTGATGGTCACCACCGCATCGTTGCTCAGGGTCACGAGCAAGTCGTGATCCAGCACGGTGTTGATATGCACGGTGAAGGTCGGATTGACGTTCTCAGCCACCGAAGCCTGGTTCGCACAGATGGTGACCAGTACAACGTCACCGTGGTTCTCGTGGCCCGGAGTGCTCGGGGTACCCGAGCCTGGCTCGTCGGTCACGGTGGTGCTGACTGGAGTCTTGTCCAGGGTCAGTTGCTCGAACTTCCAGGCATCAGCGCCGCTGACCGCGTCGATAGCGTTTACAACTGCCGGGTTGCTGCCGGTGTACACGTTGTCAGGCGCAATGACGGTGGCCGAGCCGGTAGCCGTATTAGCCGGCACCATAATCACGGTCTTGTCACTCAGGGTGAAGTACAGGGCCGAGTGGTTGTTGATCGGCAGGCCATCGGCGTTGGTCAGGGTGATGGTGTAGGTGATCACCCCGCCTTCGCTCACCGACTCGCTGGCCGTCAGGGTCGCGACCACTTCGTCGGTGGTGTCGGTGACCTGAACGGTCGCCGCGCCGCCGTACTGCAGGTTTTCGAAGCCGGCACCGGTCGCGTCAACCGCTTCCTTGATGCCCAGGCTGATCTGGCCGGCGTCGTTGTAGACGTCTTCGCCCTGCTCGGCGTGGGTG